>CANREQ010000001.1 GCA_947629695.1 uncultured Clostridia bacterium
GTCAACGGCATACGCCCCATGAACGCCGCAAGCCTCCGCACCTTGATTGTAAATTCCTGCCTTGAAACAAACCTCGGCATGCCCGCCATTTACGCCATTTATTATTTTTGGCACAAAAAATTCAACGAGGACCTGTCGCCCGCCGCGAAAGATGTCGAGCCGCCCGCCGATAATGCAGAGCAAGTAACGGAAAAGGCGGTGTGATAAATAGTTTTTTAAAGTGCGAGCGGCGCAAAATTTTGCGCCGCTCGCCTTACGTTATAAAAAGACAGACTTCGTTGAATGTTTTCTTTTGTGAATCGAATCACTTGTCGTAATTGACAATGGTAGCAAAGTCGAGCTTTAACGACGCGCCGCCTATAAGCCCGCCGTCTATATCGGGCTGGGCCATAAGCCCCTTGCAGTTGCCCGCGTTCATGCTTCCGCCGTACTGTATGATAACTTTCTGCGCGCACATGGGGCAGAAGAGTTCGCCTATTTTTTTGCGGATAAACGCGATAGTTTCCTGCGCCTGCCCGTCGGTGGCCGTCTTGCCCGTGCCGATAGCCCATACGGGCTCGTAAGCTATGACGACTTTTTTGATATCCTCAACGCCTTGAAGCCCCTTTTCAAGCTGTCTTGCAATGACCTCTTCGGTGGTGCCGTTTTCGCGCTCCGAAAGCGTTTCACCGACGCATACTATGGGGGTAATGCCGTTTTCGAGGGCGGCAAGAGTGCGCTTGTTTACGCCCTCGTCCGTCTCCCCGAAGTATTGCCTTCTCTCGCTGTGGCCGATGATCGCGTACTTCACGCCGTACTCTTTCAGCATCTCGGCGGAGATCTCGCCTGTATACGCGCCGTTCTTTGCCCAATGCACGTTTTCCGCGCCTATCGCAATGTTTGTGCCTGCGGCGGCCTTAGTCATTTCGGGTATCAAAATCGCGGGCACGCACAGCGCAACGTCGCAATTTGCGTCCTTGACCAAAGGCGCAAGCGCGGCTATCAATTCCGCGCCGCTTTTTGCGGTCATATTCATCTTCCAGTTTCCGGCAATAAAGGGTTTTCTGCTCATACAAAAGCTCCTAAAAGTTTATTCCAAAGTATTATATCACCAATTTTTCACAAAATCAATTTTCCGTCCGCTCAATTTGCAAATTTTTTGATTTTTGTAAGATGAACTCCCCAATGCCGCAAATTTTCCCCAAAACAACAATCAGCCCCGCGCGGCGGTCTGCCGCGCGGGGCGCGCTGAATTAAAACGAACTTGCAACTTAAAACAAACTCAAATTACTTCTTGTCGTTGAGGCAGGCAATGCCGGGGAGCACTTTGCCCTCGAACAGCTCCAGCGATGCGCCGCCGCCCGTGGAGATATGCGTCATCTTGTCCGCAAATCCAAGCTGTTGAACGGCCGCCGCAGAGTCGCCGCCGCCGATAATGGTGGTGCACTTGCCGTAAACGTCCGCCAAAGCCTGCGCAACCGCAATCGTGCCCTTTGCCAATACGGGGTTTTCGAACACGCCCATGGGTCCGTTCCAAACGACGGACTTCGCGCTCTTTATTGCGTCGGCGTAAAGCTTTCTCGTCTTTTCGCCAATATCCATGCCCATCATGTCCGCGGGTATCTTGTCCGCGTCAACCGTCTTTACGTCAACGGGCGCGTCGATGGGGTCGGGGAAGGACTTGGTTACAACCGTGTCGATGGGCAAAAGCAACTTCTTGCCCGCCTTTTCGGCCTTTTCCATCATCTCTTTGCAGTAGCCGATTTTCTCTTCGTCCAAAAGCGATGCGCCGACTTCGTAACCCTTCGCCTTGAGGAAGGTGTACGCCATGCCGCCGCCGATAATAAGCGTGTCGCACTTTTCAAGAAGGTTGGATATAACATTCAGCTTGTCCGCAACCTTTGCGCCGCCCAAAATCGCAACGAAGGGGCGGGCGGGATTTTCCAGCGTGTTCGCCATGACCGACAGCTCCTTTTCGATGAGGAAGCCGCACACAGCCGTCTTTATTATGCCGTACTCTACGATAGCGGCGGTGGAAGCGTGGGAGCGGTGGGCCGTTCCGAACGCGTCGTTCACATAAATTTCCGCGTCATACGCAAGCGCCTTGCAGAAGCCCTCGTCCTTCTTTTCCTCTTCCCAATGGAAGCGGAGATTTTCAAGCAAAACGGCTTCGCCCTCTTTGAGCGCGTCGCGCTTAGCCTTGGCGTCGGGCCCTATAACGTCTGATGCAAACACGACTTTGCCGTCCAACAGCTCGGCAAGTCTCTTTGCGACGGGCGCAAGGGTGAGCTTTTTGGGCTCGTCCTTTTTGGCCTTTGCGATGATGTCCTCTTTGGTCGCCTCGCCGCTTTCAACCTTTTTGAGATCCTTTTTGTTGAGCTTGACCTCATCGGAGAAAATAGAGTGGGGCTTGCCCATATGCGAGCAAAGCGTAACTTTCGCGCCCGCGTCGAGCAGATATTTGATAGTGGGAAGCGCGCCGATGATTCTGTTTTCGTCGGTTATAACGCCGTCTTTCATGGGCACGTTGAAATCGCATCTTACCAAAACCTTTTTGCCTTTGAGCTCTTTGAGGTCTTTTACGGACATTTTGTTCATAAATTATCCAAACTCCTTAAAATTAAATTTTATTACAGAGATATTATAGAATTTCAATCAAGCAAAGTCAACCGAAAACGCCGTATTTTTAATTTCCGCGTTTATAGACTTCGTAATTACCGCTTCCGCAATAAAGGCTTCCCCTTGGCTCCCTTTGCTCGCAAGGGGAGCTGTCTGCGTAGCAGACTGAGGGGATTAAATGAGGGGATTAAATAATCTGTTCCTACGCCGTGCGAGCCGATTTTAATTTTGTACAAAAATAGGCGTAAATCATTGTACAAATTTATTTGAAAGTGTTATAATCAATATGTAATTAAAATCGGGGAGTATTATTTATGGAAATCTGCGTTGTCGGGCTGGGACTTATCGGCGGCTCGGTTTGCCTCTCTTTAAAGCGGGGCGGCCATAAAATTTTCGGCTACGACATAAGCGAAAACGTCATGCGTTACGCGGCCGATAACGGCGTAATTGATTTTCCCGCGCGCGATTTTTCCTCGTTCGGCGTAGTTATAGTCGCCCTTCCGCCCCGCGCCACGCTGGATTTTATCCTCAAAACTCCCTTCAAAAGCGGGGCGGTCGTCTGCGATATGTGCGGCGTGAAAAGGTTTATCCAAAGTGGCGTATACGCCGCCCGCCGCGACATAAAATATATAGGCGCGCACCCCATGGCGGGCAAGGAAGTTTCCGGCGTGGAAAACGCCTGCGCCGACCTCTTCGACGGGGCGAATATGGTGCTTATCCGCGGCATATATACGGACGAATGTGCTTATGAGCTCCTCATGCGCCTGTCCGCCGACATGGGCTTTGCGCGCGTGGTGGAGTGCAGTGCGGAGGTGCACGACAAAAAAATCGCTTATACCTCCCAGCTTGCCCACGTCGTCTCCAACAGCTACGTAAACGACGGGGAGATTTCCGCCTGCCTCGGCTTTACGGGCGGCAGTTTTCAGGATATGACCCGCATCGCCGGCGTAGATGAAAAGATGTGGGCTTCTCTATTTTTGGAAAACGCCGACAATCTCCGCCAAAAGTGCGAAAATCTGATAGAGTCGTTGCAGTCCTTCAACGCCGCGCTTGACAAGGCGGAAAAAAGCGGCGACGAAAGCGTCTTATCTTCCTTTCTATCCGTCGGCGCGCGCAAATACCGCGCGGGCAAGGCGGAAGAGTTTTCGGGCGAGGGCATAACCGTGCACGTACTTGAAGGGCGCAAAAGATGAAATACTTTCTCGAAATTTCCGATATTTCCGATAAATCGGACAAATCCGACGGGCCCCTGCGCGTGATAGCACAAGGCGACGAGGAGGCGGACGGCCTGCGCCTTACATATCCCTTTGACGGCGCAAAATATATCCTCGCGCTCTCCCCGCGCATAATCGTGCACGAGAGGCAGGGGGAAACGCAAATGCGCATGGAGTTTGTGCGCGGCGTGCAGACACTTTGCAAAATTTCCTGCGGCGGGCAAAGCGGCGGCTTTACCCTTTTTACCCGCGAAATGCGCGTGGATTTTAGCGGCGGTCAATGCGCGGCGGAGGTGGAGTATACCTTTGAAGGCGAGACCTCTCCCGTAAAAAAGCGCATCTTCGTGCGCGAAATCAAATAAAATCCCTTTGAGCTATGGGGATTTACCCAAGCTTTGCGGATTTCACCCCAACCTTTTCAAAACGTAAAAAATAACGTAAAAAATAATAAAAGGAATATAAATATGAAGATCAGATACCTCGGACATTCGTCGTTTGCGATAACGTCAAGCGGCGGCGATACGCTGGTGACCGACCCCTACGACAGCGCGATAGGCTTTGCAATGCCGCGCGTGCGCGCACGGGCCGTCACTCTTTCGCACTACCATTACGATCATGCCAACCTCGCCGCGGTGGAGGGCAAGCCCCGCGTTTTGGATGGCGCGCACGCCTTTGAAGAGGGCGATTTTACAGTGCGCGGCATTTCCTCCTTCCACGACGACGCGGGCGGGAAGAAGAGGGGAGAAAACGTCATTTTCACCATAGAGGCCGACGGCATAAAGGTGTGTCACCTCGGCGACTTGGGCGAAAAATTTTCGGAAGAGCGCGTGCGCCTTATAGGCTCCCCCGATGTGCTTTTGATACCCGTCGGCGGCAACTACACGATAGACGGCAACGAGGCGGCAAAATACGCAAAGGCCATTTCCCCCAAAATAATAATTCCCATGCACTACAAGGTACGGGGGCTCAAAATAGATATATCCGGAGTAGAGGAGTTTTTATCCCGTTACGACGGCGCCGCGGCAGAGCGCAAGGGCTGTGAAATTTCCCTTTCGTCAAAGGATATATGCGGGGCAACGACAAAAATTTATTTAATGGAGAGAGGTTGATATGGAAGATATTTACGCGTCGCTTAAAGGCAAACTCACGGGTATGGGCATACATTCGCTCAGACAAATAGGAAGGGCCGTGGGCGTTCACGAACCCACGCAGAAGAAGAAGGACGAGCTTATTTCCGAGATTCTCGCAATAGCCCACGCAGACAGCCTTCCCTGCCGCCGCACCACGCGCGGCGCGCCCCCTAAGTCCTACGATTACGACAGGGACATTGTGGATGAAATAGACCGTTGCCGGCAGTACTTTTGCAACCTCGAAAACGAAAAGACCCAGGCGGAAAACAACATTGTATTCAACAACGATGAGACAGACGACGAGGGCGAAAAGACCTGCTCCGGCGTGTTGGAGTTCGCCGATAAATTCTGCTTTCTGCGCACTGAGAACATGCAGATTTCCTCTCTCGGGGACATATTCGTGCACAGCTCTTTCGTCAAGCGCTACCGCCTGCGCACGGGCGATTTCGTCGTGTGCAAGGCCCGCCGCCGCAAGGAGGGCGAGTGCTACGGCGCGACCTTTATAGTAAGCGTAAACGGCAAACAGCCGGAAAATTACCGCGCCGCCCAATTCGATACGCTCACGCCCTGCTACCCCGACAAGCGTTGCACCCTTTCCTACGAGGGCTGTTCGCTCACCGAGAGGGTCATAGACCTGTTCTCGCCCATAGGCTTCGGACAGCGCGCCCTCATTGTGTCGCCCCCCAAGGCGGGCAAGACGACTATGCTTAAGGAGATCGCCCGCAGCATTTGCCGCAATCACCCCGACGTTAAAGTCGTCATACTCCTGATCGACGAGAGGCCGGAGGAAGTGACCGATATACGCCGCTCCGTAGAGGGCGCGGAAGTCATTTATTCCACCTTCGACAAGGGGGATAACCACCATATCCACACCGCTTCCCTCACTCTCGAGTACGCCAAAAGGCAGGTGGAAGCGGGCCGCGACGTCGTAATTCTGGTGGACAGCATCACCCGCCTTACCCGCGCGCACAACGCCGTCTGCAATTCCGGCAGAACGCTGTCCGGCGGCCTCGATCCGCAGGCCATTATGGAGCCGAAGCGCTTTTTCGGCGCGGCGAGAAATATAGAGGGCGGCGGCTCGCTGACGATAATAGCCACCGCGCTGGTGGAGACGGGAAGCCGCCTCGACGACGTTATTTACGAAGAGTTTAAATCGACGGGCAATATGGAGATAATCCTCTCGCGGGAGCTCGCCCAAAGCCGCGTTTTCCCCGCAATGGACATACGCGCCTCGGGCGCAAGAAAGGAAGAGCTTCTCCTTTCCGAAGGCGAAATGGCCGCGGCCTCTTTGATCCGCGGCGCGCTCGGCAAAAACCTCACGGAGCGGGAGTTGTTCTCCACCATGGAAAAAACGGCGGACAACGGCGAATTTTGCTCCAAGGCGCAGGTGTTTTTCAAAGTTTACAACGGCAGATAAGGTGAAAAATGGCCGATAAGAATTTATTTACGGACAAAGTAAAAATAACCATAAAATCGGGCGACGGCGGGGACGGAATGAATTCCTTCAAGTCCTACAAAGGCAAACCCTCGTGCGGCCCGGACGGCGGCGACGGGGGGAAGGGCGGCGATATTTATCTGTACGCCGACCCCTCGCTGAATACCCTCTTGCCCTTCCGCTACAAGACAAAGTACGTCGCGGGCGACGGGGAAAGGGGCGGCTCCAACCTGTGCACGGGCAAGGGCGGGGAGGACGTCGTAATAAGCGTGCCCGTAGGGACTTTGGTCAGGGACGAGGCCACGGGCACAGCCATTTGCGATATGTTCTCCGCGGGCGATAAAAAACTCGTTTGCGAAGGCGGCAGGGGCGGCAAGGGAAACGTCAGGTTTACGACTTCCCGCCGCCACGCGCCCAATTTTGCGCAAAAAGGTGAAAAAACCGAGCCCCACACTCTCATTTTAGAGCTGAAAATAGTGGCGGACGTCGGCATAATCGGCTTCCCCAACGTCGGCAAATCCACGCTGTTATCCCGCATTTCCGCCGCCCGCCCCAAGATAGCCGATTATCATTTCACTACGCTCACGCCCAATCTCGGCGTGGTAAGCTTTTACGACAACAGCTTTGTCGCGGCGGATATCCCCGGGCTCATTGAGGGCGCGGCCTCGGGCGCTGGCCTCGGGCACGACTTTTTAAGGCATATAGAGCGAACGCGCATGCTCGTCCACGTCGTCGATATTTCGGGCGTCGAGGGCAGGGATCCGATAGAAGATTTCGGCAAGATAAACGCAGAGCTCAAAGAGTATTCGGATAAGCTCGCCGCCCTTCCGCAGATAATCGCGCTCAACAAATGCGACTGCGCGCAGGCATTGGAAAACGCGGAAAAATTCGAAAAGCGTTATGCGGAAAGTTACAAGATCTGCCGCATCACCGCGCTTACGGGAGAGGGCACGGCGGAGCTTATAAAGGCCGTCTGGGACAAGCTTGTCACCCTACCCGCGGCCGTGCCGGAGCAAGTGGACGAAACTTTCACCTACCGCAAAAGCGGCGGCCTCGATTACGAAATTTACATGGACGGCGGGGCGTATGTCATAGTCGGCCCGCTGGTCGATATGCTGTGCCGCAACGTGCGCCTCGACGACAGCGAATCGATGGCGTATTTCCAGAAAATCTTAAGGGACAAAGGCGTGATTTCTTCATTGCTCAAAATGGGCTTAAAGGAGCACGATACGGTTGTCGTCGGCGGCGTGGAATTTGATTACGTGCCGTAATATGCCCCGACGAACGCGTTTTCGCATAAAAAATTCACGGCTTTTGTTTTAAAGAAAAAAGCCGGCTTATGCACATAAAAAAGACAAAACATACGGAGAAAATTTTATGACTTCACGTCAAAGAAGCAAACTCAAAGCGATTGCCGCCAACCTCGACCCCATAGGTCAGGTGGGCAAGGAAGGGATAGGCGAAAACATGCTCTCTTCCTTTTCCGACTGCCTTGAAGCGAGGGAGCTTATAAAGGTAAACATTTTGGAAAACGCCGACGGCGACCCCCAACAAATAGGCAGGGAACTCGCCGCGCGGCTCAATGCGGAATGCGTAATAGTCATCGGCAGAAAGGCCGTGCTGTACAGGCGTTCCTCGCGCAAAAATTTCAATCACATTCCCATTTGACCGGGGCGCGTTTTTTTAAAATGCAAAACGCCGCCGCCATTTCATGCGCGCGGGCGCGGGATTATTTCAAGCAAATTTCAAGCAAAGTCATTTAAAAAAGCTTAAAATGTTTGCGCGGAAAAATCAAAAAAACTTCACGCCTTTTCGCCGCCGAACAGGACGCTTACCGCGGCAAGCATCATAAGCGCGCCGCCGAATACGACGTAGTAAATGCGGTAGAATGTAAAAAGCGAAAACGCCAGCAATCCCACGCCGCAAAAAAACAGCGACGGGCTAATCCTGCGGTTAAACCTTTTGGCTATTTTTTTCAGAATGTTCGGCTTTTGCGGCTCGCCGCAGGCGTATTTTTCGGGCAACAGGTTTTTTGATTTCAAAAGCTCGTAAACTTCGCCTATCGTCATGATTTTTATGCCGAAGTCCGCGGCCAGCGCACAGCTTTCCTCGCCGGCGGCGCAACAGAGAATGATCTTTTTCTTTTCCGTGCGGCGCTTTATGCAACGGGCTACGTCGTCCGGGGAGAGGGGAGAGAGCGTGAAACGGCAAAAGTAAGCGCTTTCTTCGTTTTCGAGGCGGTTGCCCATGTCCTTCGCCTCCAGCGCGGAGGAAAGTAACTGCGCCACGTATCTTTCGCCGGAGACGGAAAGGTGCATTGCAAGCGCTCTCTTTTCGGCCGCGTCGGCGTACACAGTCAGCTTTTTGCGCCTTTTGGAGTACATCACGGCAAAGGAAATTATAAGCGCGGCCACGGAGATCATCAAAGAGCCCGCGAACGCGACGGGCAAAAGGGAGATAAAGTACCCTAAAGTTACAAAGCTCGCGATAAATGCGCACAGCGCGCAGAACAGACTGTCGGAAATAAGCGCGAAAGTTATTCTCTTCATACGCTTGTTATAGACAAAACGTCAAAAATATATACGCTATAATTTATACTTTAAGAAAATTATGAAAATCGCAATTTTCGGAGGGGCTTTCAACCCCGTACACAAAGAGCATTTCAACCTCGCCCGCGCGGCGGTAGACGAGCTCGGCCTCGACAAGATAATAATCATGCCGACTGCCATAAGCCCGCATAAACGCGGCCGCCCCGTCGTGGACTTCTGGCGGAGATTCGAGATGTGCCGCCTCGCATTTGCGGATTTGAAGCAAGCGGAGGTCAGCAACTACGAGCTCACCCGCGGCGGCGTCTCTTATACCTGCCTTACCAGCAGTTATTTCCGCTCTCTCTATCCCGATGACGAGCTGTATTTTCTGATAGGCGCGGACATGCTCAAAAGCTTCCCCATGTGGAAGAACCCGCAGGAGATTTTGCATAACCTGAAATTGGTCGCCTGCGCGCGCGAGACTACGGACGATTTCAAAAAAAGCGTCGCAACGGTGGAGGAAACCTTTTTGGCAAAGGTGGAGACAATATCCTACGTCGGGCATGCGGTGAGCTCCACGCGGGTGCGCACGCGCGCCGCCCTCGGGGAAGATTTTTCGGAGTATGTCAACCCCGGAGTTTGTCAATACATTAAGGAGAACGGGCTGTATTTTATGCCCAATCTTTCCGGGATAAGGCAGTTGATGACCCCCGCGCGTTGGCGGCACACCTTGGGCGTAGCGGAGATCTGCGCGGAAAACGCCTCGCGCGCAGGCATCTCGGAGGAGCAGGCAGTCACCATGGCGGCATTGCACGACGCGGCAAAGTATTTAAAGCCGTCCGACCCGCGTTTAGAGGGTTTTGTATGTCCCGAAGGCGTGCCGGAGCCCGTCGTCCACCAATACGCGGGCGCATACGTCGCAGAGCACACCTTCGGCATAAAGGATCAAGTCATCCTGAGCGCGATCGCCTGCCACACGAGCGGCAAGGAGAACATGTCCAAGGCGGATAAATTGCTCTTTTTGGCGGACCTTCTCGAGGAGAGCAGGACGTTCGAGGGAGTGGACGAGCTTCGCGCTCTGTTCAAAAAGGACATGGATCTATGCCTAAAAGAACAGCTGAAAAGGCAAATCGCGTATCTTGAAAAGACGGACGCGGAGATTTATCCCCTCACGCGTCTCGCATATGAATATGAGGAGAAAAACAAATGACAAGCAAGGAAAAAGTCGATGCAATCTGTGCGGCGTTAAGCGCAAAAAAGGCGGGGAATATTGTATTTATAGACGTCGGTGCGAGGACGACGCTGTGCGATTATTTCGTCATTTGCAGCGGCACGTCAACCACGCAGGTCAAAGCTCTCGCGGAAAATCTGGACGAAAAGATGTACAAAATGTATTCCCTTGCGCCCAAGCGCGCCGAGGGCGTAAAGGAAGGCAGGTGGGCGGTGCTCGATTATCAGGACGTCATCGTGCACATTTTCAACGCGGAAACGCGCGATTTTTACTGCCTCGAAAGGCTCTGGGAGGACGGCAAAAACCTCACAAAGTACGAGGACGGTTAAGGGAAAAGGCAAAAAACAAAAGAGGCTTCTTTGTCGGGTGAAGCGCCCTGAAATTGTGCGCAAAAAAGGAGCGTGGGAAAGCTGAAAATGCGATTGCCCCGCACATATGCCGCGGCGAATTGATTTTCAAAGCGCGTGCGGCTTGGGCAAATTCCCGCTATTTTTCCTTGAATTTTATTTCCTTCGGCTGGGAATAAGTGCACTTTCTCGCCCGCTTTTTTTCGACTATGTAGTACACGGGCTCAACCTGTTTTTCGCTCTTTTCGCGCACGGGTTTTTCGGGTTTTTTCGTCGCCGTCTTCAGCCCAAGCGCGGCGAGCTTGAAAAAGGCTATCACCGCAAAGCAGGCGGCGAAAACGAGAAACAGATACAAAAGTCCCAAAAGATCCATACGGCAATGATAAATCGCCGCGCAAGAAATATATTGTAAAAAAATCGCAATAAAGGAGTTTTTATGATGTTATTCAAAAAGGCCGCCAAAGATGAGGCCAAAGAAGCCGCCCTAGAGGAGGCTGAGCAATCTGATTTCACCGAGTACAGGCGCATGAAGCGCGAGGAAGAAGCACAGGCGGGAATAACCAAAATCGAGTGCGACTGCCTCTCGCCCTATATGGATAAGACCCAGCTTAAAGACACCTGCAAAAATGCAAACGCGCTCTCGCTGGGGGCGGTCGTCGTCTTTCCCGCATACGTCAAACCGTGCGTCGGATTTTTGGGAAGCGACCCCCAAACGGCGCTGATCGCGGCGATTTCCTATCCACACGGACTTGATACAACGGAAGTCAAGATGAACGCCATCAAGCGCGCCATAAAGGACGGCGTGGACGAGGTGGAGGTCTGCGCCCCAATGAGAATGATCTCCGACGGAAACGTTGCGTACTTCAAGAGGGAGTGCAAGAAGATCAAAAAAGCCGCGGGCCGCATACCAGCGCGCCTGGTCATAGATTGCGAAGTTTTGCGCGGGGCGGAGCTCAACAAGATATGCTCCATAGCGGTAGAGGCCGGCATAACCTGCCTGCGCCTGAACGGCGCGGACGGCGACGTGCTCGCGGCGGTGCGCAAGAGCCTGCGCGACAAGTGCACGCTCAAGGCGGACGGCGTGGAAAGTTTTTCCTCTTTTGCCCGCTTCGTCGTGCTCGGCGCTGATTATATGGGCAGTAAAAACGCGCTTGCCCTCGCAAAAGCCGTGACCACAGAGGTCCATCAATAATTTCCCGCAATCGCAAAAAACGTGCGGCGCGTTGCAATTTAAGCAACGCGCCGCTTTCATATTATTTTTAACTCTATGACAAAACGCCGTAAATTTTATAAAATATCCACGAGAAGATCCTTCATGTCGTACATGCCCGCGCCTTTGCCGGCTATCCACTTGGCCGCGTTTATCGCGCCCGCCGCAAACACCTTTTTGCTCCTTGCCGAGTGCGAAAGCGTGATTATTTCGTCCTCGCCGCAAAAGCTCACTTCGTGCTCGCCGACTATCGTGCCGCCGCGGACGGCGTGAATGCCTATTTCGTTCCCACGCTTGCCGCAAATGCCGCTTCTCCCGTTTAAGTAAGGCCTCTTTTCATCGTAAGAGGAGTTTACGCTGTCCGCAAGCATGAGCGCGGTGCCGCTCGGCGCGTCAACCTTGCGGTTATGGTGCCGCTCGATTATTTCCACGTCGAATTTATCCCCCAGCGTCTGCGCCGCCTTTTTGACGAGCTCGCATAAAAGATTTACCCCCAGCGAGAAATTCGCCGTGCGGAAAACCGCAACGCTCTGCGCGGCTTGTTCTATCTGCTCTTTTTGCTCTTGCGTAAACCCGGTGGAGGCGATAACCACCGGCGTTTTTGTGCTTTTGACATATTCCAGCTCCCCGCTAAGCGCGTCGGGCGAGGAAAAATCTATTATTACGTCCGGCTTTTCTTTGACTTCTTTGAAACTTTTGTAGACGGGGAAGGGGAGATCGCCGCCCTTGGGGTCAACCCCGCAGACGATTTGCGCCTCTTTGTCGCCTCGGAGAAGTTCCGCAATGTTCGCGCCCATCTTTCCGCACGCCCCGCAAATAAGTACTTTTATCATAATTTCTTTATCTCCGCATAAGCTATCGCGCCGTCCATAACGGCTTTGTGCGCCTCCTCCAACGGAGTCAGGGGTGAGCGTGGTACGCCCGCGTCAAACCCTATCGCACAGCACCCGTACTTGACGGGTATGGGATTTACCTCAACAAAGCACGCGTCGATGAGCGGCAGAAGTCTGTCCTGTATTTCGTTTGCCTCGCGCAGTTTGTTTTGCGCCATAAGCGCGGTCACCTTCTTGACCTCGGCGGGGCATATATTGCTCGCCACGGAAATAACCCCCGCGCCGCCTATCGCCAGAATGGGGATATTGAGGTTGTCGTCCCCCGAATACACCTCGCACCTGCCGCGCACCCTGCGCATAGTCTCGCATATCTGCTCCATATTCCCGCAAGCTTCCTTTATCCCCGCGAGGTTGGGTATGTAAGAAATTTCCTCGGCCGTTGCGCTTAAAATGTTCACGCCCGTGCGCCCGGGTACGTTGTAGGCTATGACGGGAATTGAAACCGCACCGCAAATCGCCTTGTAATACTCAACCAGCCCCTTTTGCGTGCACTTGTTGTAGTAGGGCGTGACGGCAAGCAACCCGTCCGCGCCGATCTTTTCCGCCCGTTTGCCGGCGGCGACAGCCGCCGCCGTGTTGTTGGAGCCCGTCCCGAAGATGACTTTCGCCCTGCCCGCGATCTTTTCCACGGCGTATTCCATGACGGCCACCTTTTCGCTGTCCGTCATGGTGGCGGGTTCGCCCGTCGTCCCCAAAATGACTAACGCGTCAACGCCGCCCGCTATCTGGTAGTCGATCATCTCCCCGAAAACTTTAAAGTTTACTCCCTTTTCGTCAAAGGGGGTGATCATCGCCGTAGCGAGGCCTTTAAAAAAATTCAGCATATATTACCCCTTATTTTTTCTGCCGCCGCTTGAAAATTTTCAGCTTGCGGAAGTTATTTTTTCTATATTGTATGAATGTGCCCGCGCATTTGCCGTAAAGAATGAACCAAGCAGCATCTTTTATAACGCGCCTTGCGGCGCGCCGCGGGCGGAAAGCGGAATGATTTTATCTCAGCCGAAATACCCTTTTGCCGCCAACAGTTCGGCAAGCAGCACCGCGCCGCCCGCCGCCCCGCGCAGGGTATTGTGGGAAAATCCAATAAATTTGTAATCGAAGAGGTTATCCTCCCTCAGCCTTCCCGCGCACACGGCCATTCCGTTTTCGCAATATCTGTCAAGCTTTGGCTGGGGTCTGTCGTCCTCGCCGAAGTAGTGTATGAATTGTTTGGGCGCGGAGGGAAGGGCAAGTTTTTGCGGCTCTCCCGCAAATTCTTTCCAGGCGGATAAGATCTGTTCCTTTGTCGGCTTTTTTTCGAATGAGACGAAAACCGCCGCCGTATGCCCGTCGGATACGGGCACCCTTAAACACTGCGCCGTTATCGCAGGCGACGCGGCGGGGATTATTTCACCGCCCTTGACCTCGCCCCAAATCTTCAGCGGCTCCTTTTCGCTCTTTTCTTCCTCGCCGCCGATATACGGAATTACGTTGTCAATTATCTGCGGCATAGTCTCAAACGTCTTGCCCGCGCCGGAGATCGCCTGATAGGTGGTGACCGCCGCGCACTTTATCCCGAAGGAGCGCAAGGGGTGCAGAAGGGGCACGTAGGATTGAAGGGAACAGTTGCTCTTCACCGCGATAAACCCGCGCTTTGTCCCCAGCCGCTTTCTCTGGGAGTTTATGACCTGCAGATGTTCCGCGTTTATCTCGGGTATGATCATGGGCACGTCGGGCGTAAACCTGTGCGCGGAATTGTTGGATACTATCGGGCACTCCGCTTTTGCATAGGCGTATTCCAGCTCTTTGATATCCTCTTTGTTCATGTTTACCGCGCAGAAGCAGAAATCCACCGAACCTGCGATCTTTTCAATATCCTTTTGCGCGTCGTAAACTGTCATGCCGGCAAATTTTTCGGGCATGGGGGAGGGGATAAGCCAGCCCTTTATCGCGTCTTTGTACTTTTTGCCCGCGCTCCGCCCGCTCGCGGCGAGGCAGACCACCTCGAACAGCGGGTGATTTTCCAATAGGCACAAAAACCTCTGCCCGACCATTCCCGTCGCGCCGATAACTCCGACTTTGTATCTTGCATTCGTATTCATTATCATCATAACTCCGTATGGGTATTTTCTTAAAAAATAAGACGGCGCAAAGCGCGCCGTCTTTAAAGCTTTCAAGCCGTATGCAAACAGCGCCACACCGCAAAAGGTGTCAGTCGCACGGGTATTGACCCGTGCGCCCAGCCGCATCTTTGGCACGGACGCGGCTTCGGCGGCGATGCCCTTTCCACGCGCGGATTATCGCAAAGCCCGCCAAAAGGCTCTCCCGCGCGGCTACTCATGCTCTGCCGCTCCTCTGATTCGCATTACGATATTATCATAAAGGCGGGGGATTGTCAAAGAAAAATATATTGTTTTTTTGATTTCTGCTCCGTAAAATAATTGAAATAATCGCGCCTTTGCTGTATAATGTAAGAAAACCTGTCCTTAAAAGGCAGGACTTTGCGACAAAAAAGGGAAAACATAAATGGCAGAATCCAAACTGACCGCACTTGAAGGCAACGAGCTTGCCGATGACTATCTGCGCACGCACGTCCCCAACGGACGGTGGGCGGATACGTGGGATTTGTTCAAATCCAACTTTCATAAATTCGTTATAATAAACGTATTTACCCTGCTTTTCTTCGTGCCGGGTATAATTCTCGTATATTTCCGCCTCAATTATATAAGCCAGATGGGCATACTTTATCCCTTCTCGGCCAATGCGCTTTTCACCTATCCTTTGACTCCGAGCACGCAAGGCGTCGCCGAAAGCATAGTTTTATCTGCGGATATCATGTTTTACTCCATGCTCATCGTCGCCTCGCTGATAGCCGCGGTGGGCATAGCGGGCGCGTCGTACTCCATAAAGAGGCTTATTAACACGCACGGCCAATTCACCGTCAAGGGCTATTTCCACGGCGTAAAGGTGTGCTACTTCAACGTCTTGCTGCCCACGCTGATATTCATGGCTTTCTTGTTTTCGTCCTTCGTCATATCCGACTGGGCGGAGCAGCAGATAGCGTACGGCAGAAGCGCGGGCGGACCGATAACCGCAAAGGTATTTATAATTATAGCCACCGTCCTGGTGGGAATATACTGCTCCTGGTTGCTCGCGATAGGCGTAAGTTACAAGGTAAAGCTCAGATATTTATTCAAAAACTCCTTTGTCCTTCTTTGGGGCACGATAATCCAGACGATATTTATGTTGGGCTTCTCGCTCATTCCCGTTTGGCTCATGCTCATAGGCACGCAGGTAACCTTCTTTCTGATCCTCGGCATAATAGTATTCATATTCCTCGGGTTTTCGTATATACTTCTGTGCTGGCTGGCGTTCACGCAGTGGGTGTTCGATATGTTCATAACCCCCGCGGTCAAGTCCGAAAAAGAGGCCAAGCGCGCGCAGATGACCCCCAAACAGCTGGAAGCGGAAAAACTTGCCGAGGAGCAAGCCGTCGCCCGCGAGCTTTTGGCCGCCGGCAGGAGCGAACTCATCGGCAGACCCATCCGTCCGATAGAGAGCGGCGACGTCGTAAAGGAGATAGGCCGCGCTTTCGACAGGTCGGATATATCCCGCGTCGCGGCGGAGCGGCAGGGCTTGGTTGACGGCGTAAACGAGTACTACGAACAGCACAAGGGCGATACGCGCTACGTCGAATACGAGAAAATGTTTGCGGAGCGTGAAAAAGCCCTGCAAACCCCCAAGGGCAAGAAGGGCAAGGGCAAAAAGGTCAGCTCCGATAACCTCCTCAGATAATAAGCGCGCAAACACATGCGCAAAAACTTTGACTGCGGCTGTTTGATAATGGTCGCAGTATTCATTATAAGACTTACATTTTTAACGCGGAAAATAGTCAAACTTAGTATAAAACGCCCATGAATACAATGATACGCACACTCATATGCGGCGGGCAAGTCTCACTTTGCGTAATGGATACGACGAGGCTTGTAAACGACGCGATCTCAATTCACGGCACCGACAGGGAAGCCTCATCCATTTTGGGCGGACTTTTGACGGCGGCCGCCTATATCGCGTCCTCTTTAAAGACAAAGAGCTCCGGCGTGTCCCTGACCGTAAAGGCGGAAAGGGGAGACGGTGCCGTATCCGTCTCCTGCGACAGCGCGTTGCACGTCCGCGGCTATGCGGACGGCAGTTGCACGCGCTCCTTAAGGGGCGGCATTCTGACGGTGGTGAGGGAGGACCCTCCCGCAACGCCCTATGTCGGAACCTGCGGGATAGACGGCGACGATTTGTCGGACATCGTCGAAAAATATTACGGGCAGAGCGAACAGATACCCACCGCCGTGTCCCTTTGTTGCGATATAGGCGCGGACGGCTCGTGCCTCTGCGCGGGCGGGGTGATAATGCAGCTTATGCCGGACGCGGACGAAGAGGCGCAATGGCGGGCGGGAGAGGCGTTTGAAAATTTCAAAAACACCCCCGGAGCCCTTTTGGATTCGGGCGCGGAAGGTGTAATGGAAAAATTTTTCTCCGCCCTCGGACCAAGCGAAAGTTACACCCTCTATCCCGAATACAAGTGCAACTGCTCGGAAGAAAAAATAATCTCCGTTCTCGCCGCCGTCGGCAAAGAGGAACTGCTTGAAATAGCGCGGGAGTTGGGCGTGGTAAGCGTGCACTGTCACTACTGCAACAAGGATTATTTATACGACGAAAAGAAGATAAAGGAGCTGTTTTAGCTCACGAAATACATAATAAATGGCGAAGCTCGAAAAAATCGATCTGGGCCCGGACAGGCTTATATCCATAGCGGCCGACGCGCTCGACGACCACAAATTCATAACGGCTTTGAAAATGCTCAACAAAAACGCGATCCTCAACGGCAACGACGAGGATTCGTTTATGCTGTACGCCGAAATTTTCGACGACATGGAGCTGTACGAAAAGAGCGTCAACGGTTGGTTCAAATACCTCGATTACGCCGAGGAAGTCGCCGATTTCGAGGAAGCCTACGAGGGCCTCGCCATAGGCTACATGAATTTGGGGCGCGAAAGTGTTTCGGCATATTACTACAATAAGCTCCTTATGGAAACAAACGCGTCTTTAACGCCCGAAAACAGGCAGGAGATAATAAATTCCTTCATAAAGAGCGATAAACCCACCCTGCATTTCGCCTATCCGCCCCAACTTGCGGACTATTCCGCGGAGATAGAGGGCGGCATACGCATGATGCGCTCGGGCGATTACGGGGGCGCGATAGAGTATTTCGAGAAGGTGAGCGAGGGCAACGAAAAATACCCCGACGCCCGCAATTATATCGCGATGTGCCATATCATCAACGACAAGCTCGAAGAAGCCGAACAGGAGTGCGCCGCGATACTCAAAAACGACCCGTCCGACGTGCAGGCGCTCACCACGCTCGCCGCCGTCAAGACCCAGCAGAACAAAAACGATGAGGCGCTTGAAATCGCCGGCCGCTTGCTCTCCATAAAGGTGGAGTCGCCCGCCGACATTTACAAAATAGTCTCCGTCTGTTGCGAAAACAAATTGCACGCGCAGGCGTACGAGCTGTTGAAAAAGCTCCGCGAGGATCTGCCCTACGATTTCTCCATACTCTATTTCTCCGCCATTTCCGCTTACAATTGCGGCAAAATCGAGGAAAGCAACAAAATTTTCGACCTCATTCTCACTATTTATCCCAACGCGATAACCGCAGAGTATTGGAAGATGCGCGTAAACAAAAACGCTTCCCTTCCCGAAGAAAAGAGGGAGGAGCTGGAGTATTTCTATCGCCTTCCCAAGGACGAAAGCGAGACAAATCTGGAATTTTTGTCCGTATTTTCCCGCCTTACCGATAAAATGTGCGCCCGTATCTCGGCCGAAGCCGACGTGGAAAATTGCGTGCGGTGGTGCTTCGACGAGGGCGAGGGCAACGACTCCTACGAGCTTAAACTGCTCGGTGCGATATGCGCGGTAAAGGCGGAGCTTAACGATACCGTGCGCGATATACTTCTGGACGCGTTCTTGCCCGACGGCATAAAAATAGAGACGGTAAACGCCCTTGTACAGCGCAACGGCACGGGCGATTACGGCATAGTCATCTGCAGCATTTTCAAGCGCATATCCCTTATACCCCTGCAAACCGGCAGGAACAAGCGCAAGACCTTTTTGCGCGCATACGCCATGGCTTTTTCGCGCCTTGCTGTGCTCTCGGAGGACTACGGCGGCATGCTCAACCAAGCGGCGTGTAATCTGTACGAAAAGCTTGAAAGGGAGGGCCGGCTCGATGAAGCCCGTTCCGCGCAGGTGCTCGCGGCGGCGATCGTCAAAAGCGCGGGCATAAACGAGGAAATGCTCCCCGAAGAGGCGCTTCTCTCCTTTTTCGGCGCGGATAAGGAGAAGGTCCAAAGCCTGCTCGGTTAGCCCGTCCCATATATAAATCAAACAAAAAAGGTTAAAATATAATGAAAATTTACGATTTTGACGGCATGTTCGACGAGAAACTGTCCGAATACATCAAGAAAAACGGAGATAAATATAAAGAAAGCGAGTGGGAGGACATAATCCCCCGCCTCTACGAAAAGTTCGGCGACACGGTGATAAAATCCATAGGCAAGTCGCCCAACGGGTATTTCGCGGACATGAGCGACGAGGAGCTCATCACCTGCCTCAAAGCCTACTTAAAACAGGGCATAGGCATATCGGAATATCTGTGCAAGGCGATAGAAAAGCGCAACAACCCCGCGCTTTTATTGCCCCTTTTATCGGGCACAGAGGACGAAATCATTCTCGCCCTCAACCTTTTGGGCGCGTGCAAAGAGGCCCTGCCCGAGTATATGCGCCTCTTGACGGAGAGCGAAAGCGAGGATATCCGCAACACCTGCGTGGACGCGGTCAAGCAATTCGCCGACGACGTAAAGGGGCAGGCGCTTTCTTATTACGGGCAGGGCGTGCGCAAGGATTACATGCTTGAAATCCTCTCGCGGTGCGTGGTGCGCGACGACAAGATTTTCGATATTTTGATAAAGGAATTCCGCACGGACGCGGACAATATCCCCATGCTTGCAAGCTACCTCGCGGCATACGGCGACGAACGCGCGCTTCCCTACCTTCTCGACAAAATCGACGAGGAAGGCATAAGTTACATCGAGTTTCAGGAGCTGAAATACGCCATCGAAAGCCTCGGGGGCAGTTACGACAAGCCGCGCGATTTCTCCTCCGATCCCTACTACAACGCGATAAAGGCGCACAGCGAAGAGGGCATAGACATATTCGGCGACGTGAACGGGGAAGATAAATAGGTTGAAATCAACCGCGAAACGCCCCCGCACGCAAAATAAGAAAAGTAAAATTTTATAAAAAAGGGAATGTAACCTCCGCAAACTGTCAATAAAGTGAGCGGAGGTATTTTTTATGACTCAATTGACGTCGAAAGAACTAACGATGATTTCGGACGCACTGACGTTTGAAGGGCTTATCTGCAAAAAGGCGAGGGCGTACTCCAAAACGCTGACGGACACCGACCTTGCCGACTGCATGACGAAGATCGCCGACGAGCATCTCCGCCGATACAATTCATTGCTTTGCATATTGGGAGGTTAAAAAAATGAAAAACGCGAAAAGCGACACAAGTCTGAACGAAAAAGACGCAATATTGGACATGTTGGAAAGCGAGAAGCAGTTGATGTCCTTTTACACGACCGCGCTGTTTGAGGGCAGTACAAAGAGCGTGCGCAAGGAATTTTCCTCGCATCTCAATTCGGTAGCGGAGAACCAGTACAGTTTATACACGCAGATGTCGTCGAGGGGCTACTACACGCCCGCGCCGGCGCAGAAGCAAATGATAGATACGACCAACGAAACATTCAAGAAACAGCAAAAACAGCTTTCCTGACCGTACTATATAATATAGAAAAGATAGCAATTGAACTCTTCCCCGGCTTGCCCTCGCTCAGGGTGACAACCCCTCGGCTCCCCTTGCGTGCAAGGGGAGCTGTCTGCTTGCAGACTGAGGGGATTATTCTAATAATATGGGAAAGCCCTTTAAGTGTCGTCATTCCGAGCGATTGAGAACGCAAAGCGTTCGATTGAGCCGAGGAAGTCTCACACGGCGTAAGGACAACGCCGTGTTCGGTCACCGTTCGCACGGGACGGAAGTGCTCACTCATCTCGCGCGGCAAAACAGTGGGTGTCCACTGTTTTGAGAAGCTCCGCGCTCGTCCCTTGTGGTGGTAGGGACTAAAGTTGGAACGGCATTCCCACTTATTTCAGGGGGACCCGTTTGGCGCGCTTCGCTTGCTCAGGGTGACGACTCGGGCAGGGGCGGACGGCGGGCATCCCATGTCATTCCGAGCGATTGAGAACGCAAAGCGTTCGATTGAGCCGAGGAATCCCCCACGTGGTGGTAGGGACTAACGTTGAAACGGCATTACCACTTATTTCAGGGGGACCCGTTCGACTCCGCTACGCTCCGTTCAGGGTGACGACGCCCCCTTATAGCGCCCCTTTTTCAAAGGGGAGCTGTCGCCGCAGGCGACTGAGGGGATTATTTCAGATAATCTATAAAGCAAAAAACCGTCTGAACCATTGTTTCAAACGATTGACAAATAATTTTAAAAGTATTATAATGGTAATTAAGCAACAAGGGTTTCCCGAAGGCGGTTAATCTCGCCCCGTAAAGGGGGTGAAAAATTATGAGGATAGAGCTTATTATCTTTTTGTTGAGCTTGCTCGATAAGGGATACATATCTTCCGTCCGCGTTACAAAAGATAAAATCTTTTTAACCATAAAAAAATAACCGCCCAAAGTTTGGCCACGGAAGGCAGTTATTTTTTAATTAACTGACGGGGCTGACCGTTTAGGGAGTCACCCTTGTTGTGGGTTTATTTTATAATATATTTTATATTTTGTCAAGGTTTTATGCGCGGATTTTTCCGCGCTTTTTTTGATAAATTTGCGAGCTTTTTATTTCGCCGTCATTCCGAGCGATTGAGAACGCAAAGCGTTCGATTGAGCCGAGGAAGTCTCACACGTGGTGGTAGGGACTAACGTTGAAACGGCATTACCACTTATTTCATGGGGACCCGTTCGACTCCGCTACGCTCCGCTCAGGGTGACGGCTCGGGCAGGGGCGGACGGCGGGCATCCCATGTCATTCCGAGCGATTGAGAACGCAAAGCGTTCGATTGAGCCGAGGAATCCCCCACGTGGACTTGGGGAGCGCATTTGGAACGGCTTTCCCGCATAGGATAGGGGGACCCGTTCGACTCCGCTACGCTACGCTCAGGGTGACGACGTCCCCTTGGCTTCTTCCGCTTGCGGGGACGAGCAAAGAGTTCCCAAACAGCACAGTGTGCTGTTTGGCTTTGCGAGATGAGCGAGCGCATAGTGAAAGGCGCGAGCGGTGACTGAGGCAAATGTTGTTCCTTACATTTGCCGAGACGGTGCCCCAACGGGGCAGGTGGGAGTGTTTCAAATAATTGTGAGCCAATTAAATGTGTTGTCATTTCGCCAGAGGGCGTGGCCTCCGCCGTCATTTCGAGCGGAGCGCGAAGCGCGTAGTCGAGAAATCCCCTCGTCTTATGCGTCCAAAACCCGTCTCTCAACCACCCCTTGCCCCTCTTCCGCACGGCGAAGCCGTGCTCCCTCTCCCGCACTCCCCAAGGGGAGTGGGGCGATATACCAACAAAATCCGTCAAAAAAGACAAAAAAGTGGCAAACAAAAGAAAAAAACGAGAAAAAACAATGTTAATTTATAACAAAAAATGAAAAAGTATTGACAAAATTCCCAAGGTGTAATACAATGTAAGCGTCAAGATTTCAATTAAATATCGGTGTAAAAGCCAATGGCGCTTCTATCCTCGCGGTAGAAGTCGTTACCTTATTACAATTAGTGCCATTGGCAACCGATTGAAATCTTGACAAATACTTAAGGGAAACAACTTTTACGGGTGCCGTGTCCCTTGTGGACGCGGCATTTTTTTATCTACGAGGGGGAAATATGTCAAGGATAAAGAAAATTTCATCGGCTGTGCTTACGGCGTTACTGTTTGTGGCGCTAATAGTAAGTGCAGTCTTTTTAATTCCAAAAAATAAGGGGAACGCATACGCAGCAGCTACCTCTATAGGAGAAATTTATAACGATACAACCAAGACATTTGATCAAGCAAAGCTTGAAGAACTTTATACAGCATTAGGTTCAACAAATGGCTTTACGGGAGTTAAAGAAAAGGCTGATTTTGCAAAGAATAATCCTTCTTCTCAGGGTAACGGCTATAAAAATTATGGCGATAAAACTATAGCTGGTAAAGATATAACTGTGACATTCGGCGGCAAACAATGGTACGCCGTTTATTTATCTGCTTCGGATACAGGAGATACTGTACTCACATTATGGCTTAAATCTTCAAGCGAAACTGTTAAATGGAATGAATATACAACTACAAATTGTACATATCCATGCGTGATGTATTCAACAAGTGAAATACGTTCGTTTTTAGTTGGTTCCCAATATTCAACAAATGGCACAGACTGCAATTCGACGTGTCAATCTACAACCTGGTATAATTTTTTGAATACAGAGCTTGGTGGTCAAACTAATTATTCCTCATTTCTTGTTCAACCGTCTCACATGGCATGGCAAAATGATGAGCGTGGTTCACAAGTTTTTCCTAGTAGCAGTGGCTATGGATCATGTTGCTCAATTAACGAAGCACAACAAGGTGCAACCTTTGATAGTAAATTGAGTGCAGTAGCGACTAAAAGCCAATATAATGATTGGCATAACGATTATCTATTTATACCAGGCATATGTGAATTAGGTAATAATAGATATAATCCTGGTATATGGAATTGCTTAAGTAATCAAAGAGATAATAGCGTTGCTTTTTGGTTGAGAAGTTCTACTACAACTATTGAAAATCAAATTCATTATAATGAGAGTGGTCATCACTATACTACACCCAATACGGCAAAAGTCGTTCGTCCCGCATTGCACCTTAACTTAACTGCAGCTAACGGACAAGCGGTTAAAGAAACATTGACTGCGCCCTCTGATATTCAAATGGCTTATACCGGTTCGCCGTTGGATTTGGGTTTAGCCAAAACCGCCAACGCGGCAAATTGGTATGACAGTGCGCTTTATTCAAATATTGTAGATATTGATTATAAATCTCAAACAATTCAAAATGCCGGCACATATCAGGTAAAACTTACGATTAAATCGGATAAGAATTATGTTTGGTCTGACAGCAACGGCATTTCCGATAAAGAACGTACTATTAACTTTGTAGTCAACCCCGCTAAGATAACCATTCAGAACGGAAAACAGAGCGAACTTGAAAACGGTTACGAATATGTCTATCACACGGACGGGCATTCCAAACATGCGCTGTGTTTTCCCAAGCCCGCAGACGGCGGTATATACAATAAAAACTACATAAATTTAAATGCCGTCGGCGGCGATGACGAAAATAATGTCAAAATTTATTATCATATAGAAACGCATGCGGAAAAAGACCACCAAAACTTTGTGGACAATCTGTTGCCGAGTTTGAAAGATTCGGTAAAAACTTTGCCGGATAATAACGACGCAAAGACAGGTTGGGCGGAATATACAGAGGGAGACTCTACGCTCAATGTAAACGACGTACAGGGCTATTGCGTTTTCTACAAGGTAACCGCACCCAATCACGAAACGCTGTACGGCTATTTCTCAGTTCATATAATCACCGAGATATTGACTATAGATACGTCAAGTTCCAACCTCAATAGCAGTGAAATTCAATACGGCTCGAAGGACGTTCCCTATAAGCAGGCAGATTTAAAGAAACTTGCCGAAGCTATAATAACTTCCGTCAAAGACCAAAATAACGAAGAGCGATATAAGGATATGCCCGAGGGTAGCGGGCTCGATAAATCCAAGTTCATATTCTACTTAAAGCGCACTGACGACGGCTCCGATAAGGTAATCAACACGACGGAGGACGAAGTCACCGGCAGCTCGCATTGGGACGCGGGCAAGTACGAGCTTTATGTAAAATACGTAGACGGCGATAATTCTCAATTTATCAGCTTTAATTGGAGCGGAACGCGGCCCGTTCTGACTATTTCCCCCAAATCGGTTACACTCACTTGGAAGGGCAACGCAAGTTGGGAAACGGACAAGGCAAAAGCCTCTGAAACCGTCGCCGACAGCATGGACGAGTTCAGCTGGGTATACGACGGCGACCCTCATTGCCCCACGGCAACTTATCAAAATATCTCCGATTCCGAAGAAACTCTTACCATTACGGGCGACTATAAAAACGCGGACAGCTACACGGCGACCGCGCCCGACGTTGCCAACTACACCTTTACGAACAAAACCCGGCAATTCAAGATAGTAAAAGCCAAGAACGGTTGGCAGGACGGGAAGGGGTATGAAAACCGTCAATGGTCGATTGGGGCAACTCCTACAGAGGAATTTATACCGACGGATATTTTCGGGAATAAAGCTACCGTTTCATATTGGAAAAAATATGAAGAGGATAGCAATACTTTCAGTGAGCAATATTTCGGAGATTTTACCGATATTAAAGAGCCTACAATAATATATGTAAAGGTGTCTGCGGTCTCTTCTGACGGCAATAAAAACTATGACGCCATTGTAGTGAAAGCCGAGATTCATATAATTGAATGTATTGCGCATCAACCGAGCGACGTTATCCAACATGACGCGAGCGGGCATTGGCAAGTCTGCAAATTCTGCAATACCAAGCTCGGAGATACTCAACCGCATACGTCGAAAAGCTATTTGAGTGACGAAAGTCAGCATTGGCAGATTTGTGAAACTTGTCACGAGGAATTCGGCAGGGATTCGCATGTCGCGAAAGTAGGGGACAATGCGTTAGGGCACGATCCGGATCAACATTGGAATATCTGTGCAACCTGCAACGAGGAATACAACAAAGTCGGACACACGTTTGACAATGCGGGCAACGTTACAAAACAGCCCAAGTGCAATGAGTTCGGCGAGCAGGAGTTCAGCTGCGAATGCGGCGAAAAAGACCCCGTTTTGCATCAGGTTGCAAAAACCGAGCATAACTATTCCGAAGATTGGGTGACTTCTGAAGGAAGCTCTCAACATTGGCACGAATGCAGCGTTTGCCATGATAAAAAGGAATTCACAGACCACGTTTACTCGGAAGCGGGGCAGATAACTCAGGAAGCTGACTGCACGACTGCGGGCAAGCGTGAATACAAGTGCATATGCGGCGCGATTCAAGAAAGGGAAATCGCCGCAAAAGGTCACACCGCGAAAGAGGGGTGGCAGAGCGACGGAACTCAGCATTGGCAGGTCTGCGCTACATGCTCGGAAATTATCGAAGAAAGCAGGAAAAATCACAGTTGGGGGGAGCTTGTTCCCGAAGTACAGCCCACTTGCACTAAATCGGGCCATACGGAATACTATAAATGTTCCGAATGCCAAAAGCTGAAAGACGGATACAAAGACGAGGATATTGACCCCATTCCTCACACGTTCGGGGCGGACAAGGTACGCACGGAACCCACTTGCACCAAGCAGGGAAGCGAGACGGGCACTTGCGAATTGTGCCACAACAAAGTGACAAATATCATTCCCGCGACGGGTCACAGCTACGCGGAAAAGATAGAGCGGGAAGCCACCTGTTCTTTGGAGGGCTCCAAGATAGAGGAGTGCACCTCCTGCCACGAGATGAAGCCCGACAGCCGCGTATCTATCCCCAAGACGGCGCACACCTACGCGGAAAAGATAGAGACTGCGGCGACCTGCACGGCGCCCGGCTCCAAGATAGAGGAGTGCACCGCCTGTCACGAGATGAAGCCCGACAGCCGCACGTCTATCCCCATGCTTGACCACAGCTACGGGTCGTGGAATACCGTGCTCGCCGCGTCGTGCTCCGCGGAAGGCAAGGAAGAGCGCACCTGCGCGTCCTGCGGCGGCAAGGAAGAGCGCGCACTGCAACGCCTCGCTCACACAATGCAACACCACGACGAAAAGGCCGCGACCGAGACGGCGGCCGGAAATATCGATTACTACGAGTGCTCCAAATGCCATAAATTCTTCGGCGACGCGAACGGCGGAACGGAGCTGTCGGCAACCGATATAGTCATACCCGCTTTGGGACTCGGCAACGGCAACGGAATGGATACGGGAAGCGGCTCCGGCGGCGACGAAGGATTCTTCCAAAAGAATTGGTGGTGGATAGTGCTCATCGTGGCGGCGGTTCTGCTGGTGATGATGCTCATCTTCTTCATTTCGTCGTCGATATCGCGGCGGCGTGAGAGGGAGCGCGAGAGGGAGCGCGACAGGCAGCTTGAAACTCTGCTCAAAATGCAGATGATGCACTACGGATTCGGCGGCGGCATGGGCGGATATCAGAACTCTGCGGAAAACGATATGGCGTTTGCGGAAAAGCAGCAGCCCGCGCAGTTGCCCTACACGCAGGAGATGATAGACGTAGCCGTTGCGGCGGCCATGTCCGCAATGCAGAGGATGAACGCGGAAAAGCCCGAAGATCAAACCCCGCCTCCCGACGACGGCGGCAACGGCGGCGGATTTGACGATGACTTCGGCTTCTACGACGAATACAAGCCTTGATTTTATCAAAACAATGTGAAAGCGCGCGGAGCGTAACGCTCCGCGCGCAAATTTTTTGCAAATATTTTAAGCCGTTTTTCGGGGAAATTTGTCCCAACTCGGCCGTTTTTGCGACAAGGCCGGGGGTTATTCCCGCCTACTTTATCTTATTCCAAGCAATCTGTCGATGAGTTTGTATCCTTCCTCGACGTATTCGCCCGTCTTTGCCGCCTCGCTTTCGGTATATCTCAGCGCGCCGTTGCCCAAATTTTTCCCGTTCGTGTACAGGAGGTAGGGCACGGGCTCGCCCACGTGCGTTTTGCAAGCGCAGGGGGTGGCGTGGTCGGGCGCGACCAACATCGCAAACTTTTCGCCCGCCCTGTCAAAGGAGGATAAAAGCGTGCCGATGACCTTTTCGTCTATCTGCTCTATGGCGTAGACCTTGTGCGCCGCGTCGCCCTGGTGCCCGCATTCGTCGGGCGCTTCCATGTGTATATAGACAAAATCCAGCCCGCCGTAAAGGAGCGCGTCCGCCGCCGCCTCGGCCTTTCCCAAAAAATTCGTGTCGTAATTGCCCGTAATGCCCTTGACGTTGATGACGCGCATTCCCGCAAGCAAGCCTATCCCGCGCACCAGATCTACTGCGGATATGACCCCGCCCTTCAATCCGTGCAACTGCTCGAATTTGCTCAGCCCCGGCTTGGTGCCTTCGCCCCACAGCCATATGGAGTTCGCCGTCCGCTTTCCCGCCGCCGCGCGCGCCCTGTTGACGGGGTGGTTTTTAAGCAGATCCGCGCTCCTCTTCATCATTTCCAGATACCTGTCGCCGTAAGGGCCCTTGGGCAGGTATTCTTTTATGGGCTTTCCGGATATGTCGTGCGGCGGGGTGAGTTCGTGCCCCGTCGTCCCGCCCGATACAAGCAGACAGTGCCTGTACGATACGCCGGGATAAAGCTTCATGTCCTCGCAATCGAGCTGTTCCTTTAAAAACGCGATGAGCTCCGCCGCTTCTTCGGTTGAAATTTCCCCGGCGGAGTAATCTATCATCTTTTTGTCCTCATAGCGCGGCTCTTCGGATAGGGTGACGAGGTTGCACCTCAGCGTCACGTCCGTATCCTTGAGGCTCAGCCCCATTGAAACCGCCTCGAGGGGAGAGCGCCCCGTATAATAGAGGTGGGGGTCGAACCCGAGCACGGACATATTCGCCACGTCGCTCCCCGGCTTCATGCCGTCGGGCACGGTTTTGCACAGCCCCACCTGCGAGTAACGCGCTATCCTGTCGAGGTTGGGCGTTCTCGCGGCTTGCAAGCAGGTAAAATCCTTAAGCTTTTCAATCTTCCAATCGGCCATTCCGTCGCCTAAAACCACAACGTATTTCATATTTTGCGCTCCTTTTATTTTTGAAATTGCTTAAATATCTTTGATGTCCTCACGGCCGCCGTTCAAATCCCAATCTATGGGTTGCCTGCCGTGGGAGATGAGATAATCGTTTGTCTTTGAAAAGAATTTGCACCCGAAAAACCCGTTGTATGCGGATAGCGGAGAGGGGTGCGCGCACTGCAATATAAGGTGCTTTTTGGCGTCTATGAGCGGCGCTTTGCTCCTCGCGTTGCCTCCCCACAGTATAAATACGACGTTTTCGCATTTATCGGAAACTATCTTTATCACGTTGTCCGTAAACCATGCCCAGCCGCAGCCGGAGTGGCTGTTCGCCGCATGTTCGCGCACGGTTAAGGTTGTGTTCAAAAGAAGCGCCCCCTGCCTCGCCCACTTAGTCAGATCGCCGCAGTCCGGTTCCTTTATCCCCAAATCGCTCTCTATTTCCCTGAAAATATTTTTGAGCGACGGGGGAAGAGGCACACCAGGCTTTACCGAAAAGCACAGCCCGTGCGCCTGGTTGGGCTCGTGATAGGGGTCCTGCCCCAAAATCACCGCCTTGACGCTGTCCAGCGGGGTATAGCGGAAACAGTTGTAAAGATCGTACATGTCGGGATATATCACGCGCGTGGAGTATTCTTTTTTTAAAAATTCGCGTATTTTTATATATCTTTGATCGGAAAAGAGGGGTGCAAGCGCCTCGTCCCAGCCTCCGCCGAGCGCAATCATAAATTTCTCCTAAATTTTTTCATCTGTTACGGAGAGGAAGATATTTTCTGTTTCCCCTTCGAGCTTCTGCGCACACAGCGCAATGTTTTGTTCGTATTGCCCCACGGTAGAGCCCGCCCCCGCCACGTCCGAGATGGCTTTAAAGGAGTAAAACGGCACTTTTGCGTGGTCGCAGACCTGCGCAATCGCGCCCCCTTCCATGTCGCGTATATCCGCACCGAGCGTTTGGGTAAGGAGCAGAAAATCGGCCCTGTCGTCGTTGAATCTGTCCCCCGTTCCCAGCTTTCGCAAGGGGTAGTTTTTTACCGTAGATATGGGAATATATGGCTGCGAATACTCATTCAGCGTTCCTATTTCGGTCCCGTTTATCGCCGCAAGGTTGAAGTCGTATTGCACACATTCCCCTATATTGTATATCTCTCCGACGCGCACAGAGCCGTTGAGCCCGCCCGCAAAGCCGACGTTTATTATCCTGTCCGCCCCGAGGCAGTCTATCGCGTATTGCGCCCCGGCGGCGGCGTTGACCTTTCCCACGCCGCAAACCACGGCGGCGCACTCCTTTCCGCAGAGCAGTCCGCGGTATATCTTTTTGCCGTGAGCCTCGCTTTTTGTAAGTTCGGAAAAATTATTCAGAACGGGGGAGGCCTCGCTCTCCATCGCGATAACGAAAACTGTCATATTGTGATTATATCTCATTGCGCGCGCTTTTGCAAACGTTTGGCAATAAAAAAAGCGCCGCGCATAAATTCCGCGCGGCGCCGCATAAAGATTACGGCAACAATTCCGCCCTTTAAAGCATCTGGCTTTCGATGTAATCTATCTGCTCCTTGGTGGGGATACTTTCGGTGAAGGCGCATGCGCTTCCCGCCGCGGTGGCAAAGTTGAGGGCCTTGAAGTAGTTGCCCGTGTTGAGGTATTCGTGAATAAATCCCGCCACCATGCAATCCCCCGCGCCCACGGAGTTGACAAGCTGGCCCCTCGCCGCTCTGACGTACATGTTCTGGTTTGTCTCGCTCACCATTATCGCCCCGCTGGAGCCGAGGGAAACTATTACGTTGCGCGCGCCCCATTCCTGAAGCTTTCTCGCATACGCCGCTATCTGCTTTGTGTCGAGGTTGACGGGCGAGGAAAATATCTCGCACAGCTCGTACAGGTTGGGCTTTATGAGGAAGGGCTTGTACCTCAGCGTTTCGGTCAGCAATTTCCCGTAAGCGTCCACGACGAAGTTGACGCCCGAAATGTCGCGCAGACCGTCCAAAATGTCGGCGTACACCGTATCGGGCAGGGTAGGGGGGACACTGCCGCATATTATCACCCAATCGTCCTTTTTGAGGCGTGACTTGAGGTTTTTGATAAGCGCCCTAACGTCCGCCGCGGTTACCTTGGGCCCCGCGCCGTTTATGTCCGTCTCCGTCATGCTCTTTATCTTCACGCTTATGCGGCTCCGCCCCTCGACGGGTATAAAATCGTGCTTCAACCCCGTCAATTCCATCTCGTGGCAGATCTCGTCGCCCGTAAATCCCGCGATAAACCCCAGCGCGGTCACGTCGTCGCCCAGCTCTTTAAGCTGCAACGCGACATTTACGCCTTTGCCGCCCACGGCAAGCCGCTCCGCGCTCGTCCTGTTTACCGTACCGAGCATGAGGTTATTGACTTTTGCGTAAAAATCCAGCGAGGGATTGAACGTAACGGTGTAAATCATAATTCCGAAGCCGAAGCGATAAATCCGGCGCTCCCGCCTGAATTACTTTATAATATTTTGCGGTTTTTGTCAATACAAATGAGGCGCGCTGACTTTTTTTTATTGCCGCAAAGTATTGTTTTATCCCGCTATAATTTGACAAACCCGGCGTGAAAACTTATAATTTAACCGAATTATATATAGAGGACTGCATCTATGAAGAGGATAAACACAAAGCTTGCCGCGGTTGATATCGCGGAAATCGCGCTTTTTGTCGCGCTCATGGCCGCGGGCGTGTATATTCGCATACCCCTGCCGATAATGCCGCTGACCTTCCAGACGGTTTTCGCCGTGTCGGCCGGCCTCTTGCTGGGGTGGAAGAAGGGCATGATTGCGATGTTCGTATACGCCTTGACGGGGCTTGTCGGGCTCCCCGTCTTTAGCGAAGGCGGCGGGATTTTTTACGTGATAAAGCCCTCTTTCGGCTACATTTTGGGTTTTATCGCCTCTGCGGGAGTGGCGGGGATAGGCTATTATAAGCAAAAAAAGATTTGGCAAACTGTCCTTTTGGCGCTCGCCGCGACTGTGGCGGATTACATATTCGGCATAGGTTATTTCATTGCCGTCTGGCTGATAAACTCCACGCCGAAACTTTGGGAAAGCGTGGTTGCGTACAATCTGATTTATCTTCCGAAGGATATAATTTTGGCGGTGCTCGCCGCCCTTTTGTCGAAAGCGGTTACGCCCGCGCTGTTAAAAATGCGGAAAAAGGTGAAATAACCCCCGCCAATGCGGCATAATTGCGCCGGGATATTGCAAAAGCGCACAACCTGTGATAGAATATAAAAGTAACGCGTATGTTTAACCTTTCGCGGGCAAAAAGCGTATTTATGTGTTATGCAAAAAACGCTTTCCGTGATAGATCTGCGCGCGATCCGCTCAAACGCGGAATATGTCCGCACTCTTATAGGCGACAGATTTTTCTACGCCGTAGTCAAGGCCGACGCCTACGGACACGGCGCGGAGGAAGCGGCGCAGGCCCTGTCGGATATAGCCGACGGCTTTTGCGTCGCCATAGTGGACGAGGGCGCAAGTCTGCGCGTATGCGGGGTGAACAAACCCATACTTGTCCTCACTCCGCTTATGGATAAATGCGATGCGGAAAAGGCGGCCTATTACGGCCTCACGCCCACCGTCGGCGACGAGCGTTCCGCCCGCCTTGCAAAGGGCATGCGCTGTCATATCGCCGTAAATACCGGCATGAACAGATACGGTTGCCGCGGAAAGGAGTTGGACGGCGTCCTCTCGCTCATCCCGCCGGACGGGGTGGAGGGAGTGTTCACGCACATGTACGCCGCCCGCAGCCAAAGGCACTGCGCGGCGCAGTTTTCGCACTTTATGACGGAAGTTGAAAGGGTGAAAAGGCACAGCCCTTCAGCCCTTTGCCATATGTCGGCAAGCGGCGGGATACTGCGCGGCGGAAAATATCTTTTAAGCGGCGTGCGTTGCGGTTTGCTGTTGTACGGCTACGCGCCGGAGGGATTTCATTGTAAAAATCTTTCGCCCGCCCTCAAAGTTTACGCCCGCCTATCACAGGAAGTCGCCCCGACGGGTTCGGGCATAGGTTACAACGTCGCGGACGAAGATTACAAAAGGCTGTACACGTACAGGCTTGGCTATGCAGACGGGTTTTTCAGGGGCGTTCCGCTCGGGGAAAAGACGCTTTGCATGGACAGTTTCATAAGCCGTTATCATAGGGATTTGATGCCCGTGATGACGGACGCGGCTGCTTACGCGGCGCGTTGCGGCACAATCCCCTATGAGGTTTTGTGCTCGGTCACGAGAAGAAGCGAGAGGATATATTTGCGGTGAGCGATAAAGAGCAGTTGCGCTATAAATACAAGATCAAGAGGAAATATTTCCAGCATGCCGCGCGCGAGGTCGCGGACGGGGCCGTTTTGGACGCGGCTCTTTCGGCATACTCCTGTTATGACAGTTTTTTTATCTATCACAGCTACGGCTCGGAGGCGGATACCCATACGCTGATAGACGAGCTTTTAAAGGCGGACAAGCGCGTGTATCTTCCCCGCATAGAGGGCGGCGAAATGCTCGCCGTGCGATATTTCGGGGACGGTTCCGCGCTCGTGAAAAACTCATTTGGGATATATGAGCCGTCGGGTGAGCCCGCAAATGAAGAGATAGATATTTGCATAACTCCGCTCCTCGCCGTAAATCCGCAGGGTTACAGATTGGGCTACGGCGGGGGATATTACGACAGATATTTTTCCGCGCATAAGGGCATACGCCGCGTGGGGCTCGGATATTTTTTGCAGTACGGGGAAGGATTCGCACCCGAAAAATGGGACGAGCCCTTGGATGAATTTGTGTGCGAAAGGGGGATAATATATTTTGGCAGATAACATACAGCTGGAGCAGATAACCTACTCCAAAAAGCGCAAGTTTTTGTTCGAGTTGAATGATTTGCTCGCGGGCATAGCCTTCCCGTTTATAATTTCGGTTATTTTCAGCGCGACGGTCATAAGTTTTTCCGCATACGACGGCGACCTCGCAATATCCTTGCTCGCGCTTATCGGCGGCGAAGTGATGTTTGTAGCGGCCATGTTCATATTCGGCAGGGCAAACGGCGCGGCGGCATACAAAAAGACTATTTTGTACGACAGAAAGCGTTCCCTCGGCTCCTCGGACGAGCTCGCGGTCTACGGCACGGGGGAGTACAAGCTTTGGAAGGGCGCGTTCATAGGCTTTGCGGTCTGCATACCCTTCATAATAATACAGCTCATAGAGCTGTGCGTGCACAACACGTTCTGTTCCTTTTGCCTCCGCTACATCTTCGCGTGGGCGTATTGCCCTTTCAGCTACCTCGGCGAAAGGTTTGAAGCTTTGAATTTCATTATGATATTGTTGCCCGTATTGACGCACATGCTGGGTTATTTCCTCGGCAAGCTCAAGCAGATCAAGGTGCAGGAAGAGCTCGCCTCTCAGGAGTTGGAGAGCAAAAAGGGCAAGAGGAGGAAAAAGTGAGGGTCATAAGCGGCAAATGGCGCGGAATACCCCTCGCCGAGTTTGAGGGCGACGACATAAGGCCGACGGCGGACAGGGTAAAGGAGAGCCTTTTCAACATAATTTCTTCCCGCGTCGCGGGCGCGTCCGCGCTCGATCTGTTCTGCGGGAGCGGGAGTTTGGGTATAGAGTGCCTTTCGCGCGGGGCAAAGAGCGTCGCGTTCAACGATAATTCCCTTTCCTCGCTCGCGGTTTTGGGCAAAAATCTCGCAAAACTCAGGTGCACCGGGGGCTACACGATAACGCAATCCGACTACCTCGCCTTTTTGAAGGCGGCCAAGGTGCGCTACGATATAATATTCATAGACCCGCCCTACCGCCTCGAGTACGGTCAACCCGCGCTCGAAGTCATCGCCCGCCGCGGGCTTTTGAAAAAGGACGGCATCGCCATATACGAGCGGGATATGAAGTTTTACGGCCGCGTCGAGGGCCTCGAGATTTTCGACGAGAGGAAATACGGCAAGGCCCATCTTACCTTTTTCAGGGCTAGCCAAGGGGAGAAAAGATGAAAAAATGCGTATTTGCGGGCACTTTCGATCCGCCCACCGTCGGGCATAAAGCGGTGGTGGAAAATTGCCTGAAAATTTTCGACGAGGTGGTTGTCGCCGTAATGGAGAACACCTCAAAGCACAGCCTTCTGACTTCGGAAGAGCGCGTCATGTTGCTCAAAAAGATATTCGCGTCTTACCCCTCGGTGCGCGTCCGCCCCTTCTGGGGAGCGGCCGTGGACATTCTCGCCGAGGAAAACACGCCCTTTTACGTACGCGGCGTGCGCGACTGCATAGATTTCGAGTACGAAAAGCGGGATATGTTCGCCAGCCGCAAGCTCATGCCGGACATGGTGACGCTGTTTATCCCCGCCGAGCAGGAACAGTTGCAGATAAGCTCCACGCTCGTGCGCAATTCCATACACTTCGATAAGTCTTGGGAGGATTACGTTCCCGAGGAGATAAAGGACGATTTGAGAAAATTGACGGAGAAAAGAGATGTTTGAAAAGCAGGTCAAAATACCCGAACCCGAAGAGATTAAGGCGGATATACCCCTTTCCCCGCGCCTTGCGGAGATAAAAAAGCAGAGGGACAAGGCGATAGCCGAAGTTATAGAGGGCAAAAGCGATAAAATGCTTGTGATAGTCGGCCCCTGTTCCGCTCACGCCGAAGCGCCCGTGCTCGATTACGTGGAAAGGTTGGGCAAGCTCAACGACGAGGTAAAAGACAAACTCGTTATAGTCCCTCGCATATACACCAACAAACCGCGCACCAAGGGCGTCGGATATAAGGGGATGTTCTCCCAGCCCGATCCCTCAAAGCAGGAGGACATCGTAAAGGGAATAAAGACCATACGCGACCTCAATATAAAGGCGATAGAGGTAAGCGGCCTTTCCGCCGCGGACGAAATGCTCTATCCCGCAAATTACGGCTATGTTGACGATCTGCTCTCCTACGTCGCGGTGGGCGCGCGGAGTTCGGAAAACCAGCTCCACAGGCTGACGGCAAGCGGAATGGACGTGGCGGTCGGCATAAAAAACCCGATGAGCGGCTCCATACTTGTGCTTATGAACTCCATATACGCCGCCCAGAGCGGACAGATATTCAAGCTCAACGGCTGGCAGGTCAAGACGAGCGGCAATCCCCTCGCCCACGCCATACTTCGCGGCGCGGTGGACGGAAGCGGGCGGGATATTCCCAACTTCCACTACGAGACGGTAATGGAAATAATAGAGGGCTACGCCAAGACGGAGCTCAAAAACCCCGCGATAATAATAGACGCAAACCACTCCAACAGCGGCAAAAAGTGCCGTCACCAGATAAGGATATGCGAGGAGGTCATGAACAACCGCCTCTACGACAATGACTTCAAAAGATACGTCAAGGGCTTCATGATAGAGAGCTTTATCGAGGAAGGAAACCAGACCGAGGACAAGATATACGGCAAATCCATAACCGACCCCTGCCTCGGCTGGGAGGATACCGCCCGCCTTTTGCGCGATATAGCGGCAAAGGTGTGATTTATTTACGGGTGAAAACATGATAGGTTATCTCGGCCCCGAGGGCTCGTACAGCGAAATAGCCGCCGAAAGGCTGAAAAAGGGCGAAAGCAAGAGGGCGTATCCCACCTTTCCGCTCCTTATAAGCGCGCTCAAAAGGGGGGATATAGACAGCGCGGCAGTGCCCGTGGGCAATTCGCTCAACGGCGCGGTTGTGCAGAACCTCGACCTCTTGCAGGACATGGACGGCTTTTGCGCCGTCGCCTCGTGCGCGGTCGGAATCGACCACCGCCTCGTCACGAGGGAGGGCGCGCCTTTAAGCGGCATAAAGCGCATATATTCCCACGCGCAGGCCCTCGGACAGTGCGCACGTTATCTCAACAACAATTTTCCCTCGGCCGCGCTCATGCAGTGCCAATCGACTTCCGGCTGTCTTGAGCTGATTAAGTCGGACAGCGACGCGGGCATAGTCGGGCCGCAATGCAAGCGCGAAGGCTTCACCCTTTCCGACGAGTGCATATCCGACGAAAAGAACAATTACACCCTCTTTTTGCTCATCGTGCGCGGCGCACCCGACGAAAGCGCGTCTACGGACAGGATATTTTTCTCCCTCACCTGCCGCCACGAGGTGGGCGCCCTCGTCAAAATGCTGTCCATACTTTCGGACAACGGGCTCAACATGACAAAGATAGAAAGCCGCCCCATAAAGGACAGGGTTTGGGAATATCGCTTTTTCATAGAGGTGGAGGGCGATTATTCGGACGCGGAAGTGCGCGCCGCAATACAAAAGGTGAGCGCCCGCGCGTCCTCTTTCAAACTCCTCGGGTGCTATAAAATACTCTCACAGCAGGGAGATTAGACACAGCAGACAAAAGCAGACAATTCCCTGTACGAATTTGAACAGGGTGAAATAACCCGCGCTTACGCCGCATTTGCCGAGGTAACCCGATTGTTGGGCTATGATCGACGCCCCGCCGAAAGTTATCAAAAATCCGGCAAGCGGCAGTGCGAAAAATCCGCCCGCGCCCGCAAGCGCAAAGCAACCGCCCGTCGCCTCGCACAGTCCCGAGCAGACCGCGGCGGCTGTTTCTTCTCCGAATAGCGGGGAAAGCGCGTAAATAAGCGGCGCAAACAGCCCGAGGCCTTGCAATGCGACGGCGAGGGTGTGGAAAAACGCAATATATCCGCCCGCAAGGCAGACGGCGGTCACCGCGCCGTAAAAGCTGTCGTACAGCGCGTCGCCCTTGGGCGCTATCGGCTTTATCTCCCGCCGCGCATTTGCGCCTTTCCGCTTCGGTAAAGCGTATAAAACAGTCGTGGAAAGTACCGAAGTTATACAGGCAAAGAGCAGTTTGACCCCCGCCGAACCGCCGCCGAACGCCTTGAAGCCCACCGTTCCCACAATAAACAGCGGGCCCGCGGTGGAGCATAGCGGCGCAAGCACACGGCAATCGTCCTTGCTCACATATCCCAAGGAGCAATATTCGCTCACCATTTTGCTACCCGCGGGATAGCCGGAAATTGCGCTCAGCGCAAACAGCGGCGCGGCGCTTTCGGGCAGATGTACGCGCCCGCATATGCGCTTCAGCGGCGCGGCCGCGCAGTCGGCGGCCCCCGTCTTTATCAAAAACCCGCTTATGACCATAAAGGGAAATAGGGAAGGAAGCACGCTTTCCGCCCATATCGTGAACCCCTCCAAACATGCGGGCACATATTTTTGCGGAAAGAGCAATATTGCGGCGGCGAGGAAGATGAAGGGTGCGCACATTATACACTTTTTGATTTTCATTTGTACATATTTATTTGCGAGGTGTAAAAAATATGAGTAAAAAATTGGGCTTGGCATTGGGCGCGGGCGGCTCCCGCGGGGTCGCGCACATAGGCGTGTTGCGCGCGTTGGAAGAGGAGGGGATAACCCCCTCTTATATTTCGGGCAGCTCTATGGGCGCGATAATAGGCGCGTGCTATGCGAAGGGAATGTCCATTGACGAAATGCTCGGGGCCGTCCTCAAATTAAAGACCGTTCAGCTCCTCGACCCCGCGACCCTTCCCGTAAAGCAGATGGGGCTCTTCAAGGGCAAAAAGATGAACGCAATGCTATTGAATAATATCGGCGATATAGACTTTTCGGAGCTGAAAATACCCTTCACCTGCGTCGCAAACGACCTCCTTTCGGGCAAGTGCGTGACATTGGGAGAGGGCAAGGTTACGGACGCGGTGTGCGCCTCTTCGACAATCCCGGGGGTATTCAAGCCCTTCCGCCTCAACGATATGTTGCTTATAGACGGCGGCGTGCTCTGCCGCGTTCCCACCGAGCAGGTGCGCGCAATGGGCGCGGAGGCAGTGATAGCGGTGGACGTTCTCACAAACACCTACGAGGAGCGCACGCACATAAAAAATCTGATGTCAATGGTTTTCCGCGTCTACGACATGATGGACGGCAACGCCGCGGCGATGAAGAAAAAGCTGACAATGCGCGAAAACGAGATCTGGATAGAGCCGGAGATCCCCAACATGAGCCAATATGTCACCAAGGACATGGACAGAGCGTATGAGATAGGCTATTCGTCAACCAAGGCGAAGATGGAAGAAATAAAGCAAATGCTCTTAAATTGAGCGTAAAATATTATGGATCTGTTCGATTTTTCTCCCGCAAAGGAGAACGCAAAGCCGCTCGCCGAAAGGATGCGCGCAAACAACTTAAATGATTTCATCGGCCAGAAGCACATAGTGGCGGAGGGGTCGCTTCTCCGCCGTGCGATCTCGCTCGACAGGCTGGGAAGCTGTATATTTTACGGCCCCCCGGGCACGGGCAAGACGACGCTTGCCAACATAATAGCATCGACCACGCACGGGGAATTTATCAAACTCAACGCGGTACAGGCGGGCGTCGCGGACGTAAAAGCGGCGGTAAAACAGGCGGAGGACAGCCTGAAAATGTTCGGCAAGCGCACATATCTCCTGCTCGACGAGTGCCACCGCTTCAACAAAACGCAGTCGGACAGCCTTCTCCCCGCGATAGAGCAGGGCACGATAATTTTTATAGGCTCCACTACAGAAAACCCCTACGCCTCGATGACCCCCGCGATAGTCTCGCGTTGCCGCGTGTTCGAGTTCAAATCCCTCTCCGAAGAGGACATAAAGGGCGCGCTTTTAAGGGCCTTGAAGGATGAAAGGCGGGGGCTCGGCGGATATGACGCGGAAGTTGACGGGGAGGCGATAGACCATATCGCGCGCATGGCTGGTGGAGATCTCAGAATGGCTTACAACGCCCTGGAGCTCGCCGTCCTGACCACGCCCGTCTCGCCCGACGGGGTCATTCACGTGCGCCTTTCCGACGCCGAGCAATCCATTCAGCGCAAGGCGCTATCCTACGGCGAGGACGCGTTTTACGATTATCTTTCGGCCTTTTGCAAATCGCTCAGGGGAAGCGACTCCGACGCCGCGCTCTACTACGCCATGCGCCTTATAGAGGGCGGGTGCGACCCTATGATAATTTTGCGCCGCCTCGTGGTGCACTCATCCGAGGACGTGGGAATGGCCGACCCCCGCGCCCTGCAAATAGCTGTTTCCGCCATGTACGCGTTTGAAAAAATAGGCTATCCCGAGGGACTCATTCCCCTGTCCAACGCCATAATTTACGTTTGCGAGGCTCCCAAGAGCAACAGCGTCGTAATTGCAATGGAAGGGGCTAAGGCCGACGCGGTAAACGTGCGCGACGACGAGGGCGTGCCGGCGTATCTCCGCGATAATTCCTACGGGAGCAGGGAGGACAAAGCCCAATCGCGTAACTATAAATACCCGCACGATTTCCCCAACGGCTACATAGATCAGCAGTACCTTCCAAACGCATTGAAGGACAGGGTCTATTATGTCCCCAAGGGCATGGGATATGAAAAGACGGTGGAAGAGATACGCGCCTTAAAGGGAAAGAAGAAATAAAGCGCAAATTTTGCGCGGAAAATATTTCAAACAAAATTACGCATAAAATATGTAAAAACAATTGACAATATTGCATAAACATAGTAATATAGACCTAATAAATGAATAAAGCCGTGCGGAGCGATCCGCATGAAGCAAAGGCGACGACGGAGAAAAGTAGCGCGTTTTATCGCTCACAGAGAGCGTGGAACAGGTGAAAGCCACGCAGAATGAATACGCGCGAAGAACACTTCAGAGCCGCAACCCCAAAGCCGCGCCCGCGGCGAGTAGGCGTTGACGTGAGCCTGCGTTAAAGGCAAGGGTTTGTCAGAACCCGCAGAGCGATTGATATTTTTTCGATAACTTGGGTGGCACCGCGGATATTCGTTCGTCCCGAGAGAATAAATTTTAAAAAATTTCTCTTGCGGCGGGCGTTTTTTTATGCCTCCGTAAGCGTAAAGGAGGCGTTATGTCAACAATTTACCGCACTTTAAAGACGGAAGAAGTGGGCGAGGACTGCGTGGGGAAGAGCGTCCGTCTCGCCGGCTGGGTGGAAAATATCCGCGACCACGGCGGCGTATCCTTTATCGACCTGCGCGATTTTTACGGCGTGGTGCAGGTGGTAATGCGCGACACATCCCTTTTGCAGGGTATAAGCCGCGAGGATTGCGTCAGCGTTTACGGGGAGATAGAGCACAGGGACGAAGATACTTACAACCCTTCAATCCCCACGGGTACGGTGGAGTTAAATTGCAAACAGGTGGAAATTTTGGGCAAAGTGCGCGCGCCCCTGCCCTTCGAGATAATAACCTCCAAGGAAACTCGCGAGGACGTGCGGCTTAAATACCGCTACCTCGACCTGCGCAACAGAAAGGTAAAGGACAATATAGTATTCCGCTCCCAAGTCATATCCTTTTTGCGCGGACAGATGGAAAAGCTGGGCTTTTTGGAAGTCCAGACCCCCATACTTTGCGCGGGCTCTCCCGAGGGCGCGCGCGACTACATCGTCCCTTCCCGCAGATATAAGGGAAAATTTTACGCCCTGCCGCAAGCTCCCCAGCAATTCAAACAGCTTCTTATGGTTGGCGGAATTGACAGATATTTCCAGATAGCCCCCTGCTTCCGCGACGAGGACGCCCGCGCCGACCGCTCCCCCGGGGAGTTCTATCAGCTCGATTTCGAGATGGCTTTTGCCACGCAGGAGGACGTTTTCAAGGTGACCGAAGAGGCGGTTTTGCCGGCCTTTGAAAAGTTCGCTCCCGCGGGCAGCAGGGTAACCAAAGCCCCCATACCCGTAATTTCTTACGGGCAAGCCATGCTCGAGTATGGCACGGATAAGCCCGATTTGCGCAACCCCCTGAAAATAATCGACTTGTCGGAATTTTTCGGTAAATGCACATTCGCGCCCTTCATCGGCCGTTGCGTGCGCGCCATAAAGGTGAGCGGGGAGATGAGCAAGGGTTTTCATGAAAAACTCCTCGCCTTTGCGCTCTCCATAGGCATGGGCGGATTGGGATATCTGGAAGTCATGGCGGACGGCTCATATAAAGGCCCCATAGATAAATTCATTCCCGGGCCGCTTAAAGGCGAGCTTTTGGCCCTCGCCGGTTTACAGGCGGGCGATACGATATTTTTCATAGCGGATACGCCGTCAAAAGCCCCCGTCCTCGCGGGCAAAATACGCGCCGAGCTCGGCGAAAAGTTGGGCTTGATAGACCATACGCGCTACGACTTTTGCTTTGTAAACGACTTCCCCATGTACGAAGAGGACGAGGCGACGGGGCAAATCGGCTTCAAACACAATCCCTTTTCCCTGCCCAAGGGCGGGCTGAAAGCCCTCGAAGAGCAAGACCCATTACAAGTCGTCGCCTACCAATACGACCTGGTGTGCAACGGCGTAGAGCTCTCCTCCGGCGCGGTCAGAAACCACGACATAGACATAATGATAAAGGCGTTTGAAATTGCCGGCTACGGGGAGCAGGCGTTAAAGGAAAAATTCGGCGCGCTTTATACCGCCTTTTCCTACGGCGCGCCTCCGCACGCGGGCATGGCTCCCGGCATAGACAGGATGATAATGCTTCTTAAAAACGAGCCCAACATAAGGGAGGTCATCGCCTTCCCCATGAGCGCTTCGGGTCAGGATCTTATGACGGGCGCGCCCAACGCCGTCACCGAAGAACAGCTAAGGGAAGTACACATCAAACTCAGGTGAGGATAAAAATATGGCAATATCCGAAGAAGAAATAAAATGGCTCGCGCGGCTGAGCAAGCTGGATTTCGAAGAGGGCGAGCTGGAAAGTTTCACCCGCGGCCTGGATGAGATAATAGGCTTTGCGGACAGAATAAACTCCGATGTCGCGGGCGATACGCAGAGCATCAGGGAAGTGGAGGGGGAGTGCGACGCGCTTTCCGCTCTCCGCCCGGACGTCGTTACGCCCTCGAGCCCCAATGAGGAAATAACTTCAAACGCCGTAAGCGAAAGGGGCTGTTTTTCGGTGAGGAGGGTTGTAAAGTGAAGAGCGTTTTACTCCCCCTTGCCAGCGCGCTCCGCTCCGGCGAAATAACAAGCGTAAGCCTCACGGAAAAATATATAGCGCGGATAGAGGAAAAAAATCCGCAGATAAACGCGTTTATCCATAATTGCTTCGACTACGCTTTGGAGAGCGCGGAAAGGGCGGATAAACTCATAAAGGGCGGCAATGCGCCCATTCTTGCGGGCATACCCTTCGGCATAAAGGACAATATCTGCACAAAGGGACTGCCCACGACGTGCTGCTCGCGTATTCTGGAAAATTTCAAACCCATTTACGACGCGGCGGCCTGGGAGAAGTTAAAGGCGGCGGGCGCGGTGCTACTCGGTAAGACCAATATGGATGAGTTTGCCATGGGCTCCACGGGCGAAAGGTCGGTCTACGGGCCGTGCGTCAACCCGCTGAATGGGGAAAAGGTCACGGGCGGCTCTTCGGGCGGCTCTGCGGCGGCTGTTTGCGCCCGCATGGCTCCTTACGCCATCGGGTCGGATACGGGCGGATCCGTGCGCCAACCCGCTTCTTTTTGCGGCGTTGTGGGATTTAAACCAAGCTACGGCGCAGTGTCCCGCTACGGGCTGATCGCATACGGCTCCTCGCTCGATTGCATAGGCACGCTTACGTCGTCCGTGTCGGACGCGGCGATCGTTTTCGACGGGATAAGGGGGCGCGACGACAGGGACAGGACGAGCATTCCCTCCCCCACGGGCAAAAAGGAGCTGAAGGGTGACATAAAGGGATTGAAAATAGGCGTAGCGGAAGAGCTGTTCGAGGGCTGTTCGAGTGAGGTTGCGGACGCTGTCAAAGAGGCCGTAAAGCTCTACGAAAGCGCGGGCGCAAAGATAATAAAGATGAGTATCCCCGCCTTGACCCTTGCCCTGCCCGCCTACTATATCATAGCGTGCGCGGAGGCTTCGTCCAACCTCGGCAGATACGACGGCATACGCTACGGCTATCGCGCGTCGGGCTATTCCGGCGTGGACGACATGGTTATAAAAACGCGCTCGCAAGGCTTCGGGGACGAGGTGAAAAAGCGCATAATGCTCGGCACGTACGTGCTCTCGTCGGGCTATTTCGACGCGTATTACAAAAAGGCGTGCATAGTGCGCAACAACATAAAAGCGGAGCTTGAAAAGGTATTCGGACAGTGCGATGTGCTGTTCGCTCCCACGGCCCCGAAAACGGCGTTCCCCCGCGGATATGCCTCAACCAACCCGCTTGAAACCTATTCGGCGGACATGTGCACGGTGCCCGTAAACATAGCGGGACTGTCCGCGATTTCCATTCCCTGCGGGGCGGATAAAGAGGGCATGCCGATAGGCTTGCAGATAATCGGCGCGCGCGGGGCGGATTTAACCGTGCTGGACTGCGCCTACTTTGCCGAAAGGGAAAACGCGTTTGCGCATTGCGACAAAGGGGAGGACGACTATGAGTTATGAAATGGTCTGCGGAATAGAAACGCATATAGAGCTTTCCACCGCGACAAAGATATTCTGCGGCTGTTCGACGGCGTTCGGCGGCGCGCCCAACACCCACTGTTGCCCCATTTGCACCGGCCAGCCGGGCGCGCTTCCCACTCTCAACGAAAAGGTAGTGGAGTACGCGATAACGGCGGGGCTCGCGACAAACTGTAAAATAAACGCCGTCACCCACCTCGACAGGAAAAATTATTGCTATCCCGATCTGCCCAAAGCCTATCAGATATCGCAGTACGACAAGCCGCTGTGCGAGCACGGCTATATCGCATTGGACAGCGGCAAGAAGATAGGGATAACGCGCATACACATAGAAGAGGACGCAGGCAAACTCATGCACGAGGGCGGTTTTACGTTCATAGATTACAACCGCGGCGGCGTGCCTTTGATAGAGATCGTCTCGGAGCCTGACATATCCTCCCCCGAAGAGGCGCGCGAGTACGCCGAAAAACTGCGCCTTATAATGCGCGCCGTCGGCGTTTCGGATTGCCGCATGCAGGAGGGCTCCATGCGTTGCGACGTGAATATCTCCTTAAAAGAGAAGGGCTCGGGCGCGTTCGGCACCCGCACGGAGATAAAGAATATGAACTCCCTCTCGCACATGGTCAAGGCGTTGGAGTACGAGTATTCCCGCCAGGAGGATATTTTGAAAAGCGGCGGAAAGGTGGAGCAAGCCACTCTGAGGTTTGACGAGCGCACGGGCGAGACATACGTCATGCGCACCAAAGAGGACGCGCAGGATTACAGATATTTCCCCGAGCCCGACCTCCTCACCGTGGTAATCCCACAGGAAAAAATCGACTCGTTAAAGGCGGCCCTTCCGGAGCTTCCGGACGCAAGATACAAAAGATACACCCGGGATTTGGGCATAAATCCCCATTCCGCGCGGCTGATTTACGCCTATTCCAACGTCTGCGCGTTCATAGACGGGGTCATAGCTCTGGGCGGCGGCGTAAAAAACACCGTAAATCTGACCGTCGGCACCATTTTTTCCACACTTCCCTCGGAAGGCGACAAGGAAGAGTTTGCGATAAAGGTCACGGCAGGTGAAATGGCCAAGCTCGTAAAGCTTTTGGACGGCGGCTTTATAAACGTCACCATGGCGCAAAAAACCCTCGCTTCGATGCTCGCGGAGGGCAAAGCGGTGGAGGCGTATATAAGCCAAAGCGACACGGCGAAAGTGGACGAGGGGGAGCTTGAGAAAATTTGCGCGGACGCGCTCAAAGCCAACCCCAAGGTCAAAGAGGATTTCAAAGCGGGCAAGGAAAAGGCGATTTTCGCGCTGTTCGGATACGTCAAAAAGCAGACGGGCGGCAGGGCGGATATGCGCAAGGCGGAGGAGATCCTGCGCAAATTGCTTTCCGAGTGATCCGCCGCAAAAATAAAACAAAACGGCAAACCGCAAAATAGCTAAGCGCAAAAGCGCGGGACGGTTTAAAAAAACGCAACGGGGTGTACGCCTAGGGTTGCGTTTTTGACTTTTATGTGTTAAAATAAACTCATTCAAGCCCCCGCGCGCGAAAAAGGCGTAAACCTTCTGTTAAGGCGGGATAAAAATTTTTACGGAAGAAAAGCAAATGAGTTTTGTAGACGTGTTCCTCGTAATCGTGTTCCTCTTCTTCATCGGCAGTATGAGCGGTTGGGTGCTGGAGGTGCTTTTCCGCAGATTTTGTTCTGCGAAAAAGTGGATAAACCCCGGCTTTCTCACCGGCCCCTATCTCCCGCTGTACGGGTTCGGCGTGGTGGGATTGTTCGGCATTTCGCTGCTACCGATAAATACGGGCTTTAAATGGCTGGACAGCGTGCTCATAATCCTCATTATGGGCGTCGCTATGACGGTAATTGAGTACATAGCCGGGCTGATTTTCATCAAGGGCATGAAGATCCGCCTTTGGGATTACAGCGACCGTTGGGGAAATATCCAGGGAATAATCTGCCCGCTTTTCTCCTTTTTCTGGCTGATAGTCTCGGCGTTTTTCTATTTCGTGATAGACGCGACGGTTATAAGCGCGGTGACGTGGTTTGTCCACCATATAGAGTTTGCGTTCGTCGTCGGCATATTCACGGGCATATTTTTGGTTGACCTCGCCCATTCGCTCAATCTTTCGGTGCGCATACGCAAATTCGCAGACGAGCACAAAGTCGTCGTCAATTTCGAAAAACTCAAGGAAACGCTGTACGACAAGATAGTGGAGATAGAGCACAAGCACCCCAATTTCTGCTTCCCCTTTATAAAGCTGAGCGGATTTAAGGAACAGCTCACTGCCGAAAAGGAAAAATTCAGTTATGCGGGAAGATTAAAGTCGGGCAAAAAGCGCGTTAAAAGTGCGGAAAGCGATTCGCCAGCGGCGGAGGACGGCGCGCAGTCGGAAGCGGCGGCGACGGACAGCGGCGAAGATAAGGAAAATTGAAAAATTACAAGCGCAATTTATGAAGAAGTTTTTGCGGACGCTGTTAATATCGCTGTGCCTTGCTGGCGTATTTGTCTTGACGGGGTGCGGCGGTTGCGAAATAATCTCCAACGACCGTAGCGGCGTGATGTACTACGCGCCCCATTCGGACGCAAATTACTATTATTACAACCTCGGCTACAACTTTTCGGGCACCGAATATATCCGCGTAAACAAGGCGACGGGGGAGAGCAAGTTCTTTATCAACGACAGCGGCGTGGACGGATTTATTCCCGGCGTTGCCTATGAACCCGCGGAGCCCGATGTGTGGACGAGGGAAGAGGGCGACGTGACATATCAATATGAAATTCCCGCCTTGCCGGAAGTTGCGGAAAGCATAAACAACGGCTGGCGTGGCAAAGTGCGCGTCTCCAAGGAAAACTACCCGATAGTTGGCAATCTGACGGAAATGTACCAAAAGGGCGGCGCGGAGTTTATACATATCTTCCTCCTGGACGGAGGGGACTATGCCTACGGCTTCGTAAACGTGTACGACCACTCCACGGGCATGCTGTTCGGGGGCGGAGTCGCCGGCGTTTCGGGCATTTCATACGGCGTATTCATAAAATATCATTATTCCTCGGGCGAGGCCGAAGAGCTGTTGAAGGCGGAGGGCGGCTGTATCACCGCGTTCGACAGGGATACGGTTTTGTTCTTCAAAGGGGAGAAGTACTACACGCAAAATACCGGCGGACAGCCTCAATACATTTGCGACGATCTGGCATACGACAAGGGCGCAACGGGATATTCCTCTGTTTATACGATGTTTAACGAAGAGCATTTTGTCATTCATATGCACTCCGACGACGGGAAAAGCGTAAACGACTACGCCTACATAATCGGCGCGGACGGAAATTTAATATCGCATTGCCGCGCGGAAGGTTAGTTTGAAATTATAAAGGCAAATCAAAAATTAAATGCGGCGGAAGGTCTGACCTTCCGCCGCATTTAAAATGTCTTGAATAATTTTTAATTTTCGCAAGAGTTTTGGCTTTAAGAAATTGACGGTAATTTCCTGTCAATAATTTTCCTTGCGCACCTCGAAAAAGCTTTGGGGATGCGCGCAAACGGGGCAGACTTCGGGAGCCTTGGTGCCGACTACGATATGCCCGCAGTTTCTGCATTCCCAAACGCTTACGCCGCTCTTTTCAAAGACCTGTTTTGTCTCCACGTTTTTCAAAAGCGCGCGGTATCTCTCCTCGTGGGATTTTTCAATGGCCGCCACTCCGCGGAATTGCGCCGCAAGCCTCGTAAATCCTTCTTCTTCGGCCTCGCGCGCCATTCTCTCGTACATGTCCGTCCATTCTGCGTTTTCGCCCTCGGCCGCCGCAAGGAGGTTTTCCTCCACGGTGCCTATTCCGCCCAGCGCCTTAAACCAAAGCTTGGCGTGTTCCTTTTCGTTTTCGGCAGTCTTTAAAAAGAGCTCCGCGATCTGCTCGTAGCCCGCTTTTTTGGCGACCGATGCGAAGTAGGTGTACTTGTTTCTCGCCTGAGATTCGCCCGCAAAAGCTTCCCACAGGTTTTTCTCCGTCTTTGTTCCCGCAAGGGGATTTTTCTTTTGTTCGCTCATAATTTTAACCTCACTTTAAATCGGGATTTTTCCCGTAACTAATTTATAACATAAAAGAGATATTTTGTCAATCGTGCACAAAAAAATCTCCGCCCGAAAGACGGACGGAGACAAAAATTGCTTTTTTGAATTATTCCTTGCCGAGGAAGAGGGGCACCGCGGTTATTATCGACCCGATGGGGAGAAGATAAGCCCCGGCGCTTGCCGCCAACTCCGTGCTCAAGACGCCTGCCGTGGAAAATTGGTTACCGTAAACAATTGCGAATATTAACGTGAGAACCGCGAAAACAATCACAACCGCCGCGCATATTACGCGGATAAGCCACTTGATCTTAACAACGCCCAGAGAGTTGAGCGCCATCACTAAGCACGCGGCGACCGTAAAGATAAGCGTTATTATCGCAAACGCCTGTACGAGCGCAATCGATATATCCGTTTCCTTTGCATATTCGGCAAACAGCCCGTAACTTTCGGAAGTCCCGCCCAAAAGAGTTTCCAATTTGCCCGTATACCAGGGCACCGCAATACCCACGATCGCAAGTATAACGCCCACTGCGGCGACGCAGAGGAGGATTATCTGCAATAAATTCAGTTTGTTCTTTGCCATAAATTTTCTCCTTAAAATTTTTCTTACATTATACATTTATTTTAACAAAATGTCAAACGTTCGCCCATAATGTTTTACTTTTTCCGCGGGATATTATAATATAAGCGCGGAGGTTGTTATGCCTGATGAAATAATCGCGGCCGCGCAAAGCGTACAAGCGGTTTCGGTCCGCGCGGAAAACAGCATACGCGGCAAATTCAAAAAACTTCTCTTTAATCCCTTTGTCAAGGCCGTAAACGATTACCGCCTGCTTGAGGAGGGGGACAAAGTAGCGGTCTGCATATCCGGAGGGAAGGATTCCTTCCTCATGGCCAAACTCTTTCAGGAGCTGAAACGCCACAACAAATATCCCTTCGAGCTGGTGTTTCTTGTCATGGACCCCGGCTATAATCCCGCAAACCGCGCGCTGATAGAGAGCAACGCCCGCGCATTGGATATTCCCGTGCGCATTTTCCAAACGGATATATTCCAAAATGTCGTAAACATTGAAAAATCGCCCTGTTATATCTGCGCGAGGATGCGCCGCGGGCACCTTTACGCCAAGGCAAAGGAACTCGGCTGTAACAAAATCGCGCTCGGTCACCATTTCGACGACGTGATAGAGACTATTTTGATGGGCATGCTGTACGGCGGGCAGATGCAGACCATGATGCCCCGCATAGACAGCGCGCATTTCGAGGGCATGCGCCTCATCCGCCCCATGTATCTCGTCCGCGAAAAGGACATAAAGGCGTGGAGGGATTACAACAAATTGAATTTTTTGCAGTGCGCCTGCCGCTTTACGGAGCGCGTGTCCGCAGATAACGTAAGCTCCAAGCGCGCGGAGGTCAAAGAACTTATCAAAACTTTGTCGGAACGCGATGATGGCATCGCGCAGAATATCTTCAAGAGCGCGGAAAACGTAAGCCTTTCCACGGTCGTAGCCTATAAGGACAAAGAGGGGGTCAAGCACTATTTCTACGACGATGACTAAATGATTTCAAACAACCGAAAAAAGCGCGCCGACGGGTTTTATTGCCCGTCGGCGCGCTTTAAAATTTAAAAAATCACTGCTTTTTCCTGCAAATTATCTTTGTCTTTGTCACATCGACTTTATCTTCTTCCATAATTATTTCGCCTATCTGCTCGGCGCATATCCGCCCGCCAATCGGGTTTTTCACGCTGTCAACCGCATTGCAGATGTCCGCTTCCACGGTGGAGTACTCAAACGCGAGGGTGGTGTTTATCAGCTTGCAGTTTACAAGCTTCAGGTTTTTCACATAACAAAGCCCCTGCAAACTCTCTATCGTGCAGTTGACAAACGTCAGATTTTCGGAGTTCCATCCCAGATATTCTCCCGAGATAAAGGAGTTGTAAACCGTCACGTTTTTGCAATTCCAGAACGCGTCTTTGGTCAGCATGCGGGAGTTTTTTATGACTATGTTTTCCCCGCCGTCAAACCCGTAATTTCCGTCCAAATCTAGGTTTTCTATTTCAACCTCTTTGCAGTTCATGCCGAAATAATCCCCGCAAGCGCTCACGTTTTCAAGCTTGACCTTTTCACAGCCCCACAGCGTTTCCGCCGCATGGGGCATTGTAACGTTTTCAAGTGAAAGATTTTCGCACCTGCGGAATGTTTTGGGCGCGGCTATCGTGCAGTTTTTGAATTTTATTGAACGCGTATACCACACGCCCGCGCGCGCCGTTTCGAAAAACGTGCAGTTTTCAAGCGAAATGTTCTGAGAATACCAAATGGGATATTTCCATTTGAAAAGACAGCTGTAAAGGTCTATATTGCGGCTCTCCTTCAAAGGGGATTCCCCGTCTGCAAAAGTACAGTCGCAAATGCGCGTATCCGCGGCGAAAAACAGCGCCCTCTCGCCCGTAAAAAATTGTTGCTTCAACTCTTTCATACATCTCTTCCGTATTAGCCGAAAAATTTTCCGTAACGGAAATATTATATCAGCAATTGCATTATCCGTCAAGGGAAATCGACAAAACCCCGGCCGCCCCGCAAAAAACTTTTGCAATATTGTTTCATAAAGCGGAAGTATAAATAATTTACCCCTTTATTCCGCCCGTCTTGCCCCGTTTGCAGAGCCGCGGCCGCGGAAATATAAATTTTATTTATAGTTACACTAAAAAACTCATTATAGCCGATTGCTTGACCGCGCAATTTCGCGCGCATAAAATTTATGGCAGATGAAGCAGAAGAAACGGCGCATTTTGCCGTAAAAGGAGTAAAAAATGAAATTACCCGAAATGTTTGGTGAAAACGTGTTCAACGAAGCGGTGCAAAAGGAGACTTTGCCCAGCGAGGTATACAAGGCCCTGCGCGCGACGATAGAGGCTGGAAAACAGCTCGACGTGTCGATTGCGGGCACCGTCGCCTCGGCGATGAAGAAGTGGGCGGTCTCCAAGGGCGCGACTCACTATACCGATTGGTTCCAGCCCTTGACCGGCCTCACCGCCGAAAAACACGACAGCTTTATAGAGCCCGAGGGAGACAGAGCTATCATGCGCCTTTCGGGCAAGAGCCTGATCGTCGGCGAGCCCGACGCTTCAAGCTTCCCTTCGGGCGGCTCCCGCGCAACTTACATGGCGCGCGGTTACACCGCTTGGGACCCCACGTCCCCCGCGTTCGTGAAGGAGGGCACCCTTTACATACCCACGATATTCATTTCCTACACCGGCGAAACGCTTGACAACAAAGCGCCCCTTCTGCGCTCGATGACCGCGCTCGACAAACAGGCAAAGCGCATACTTGCGCTGTTCGGGATAAATTGCAAAAAGGTCGCCACGACGGTGGGACCCGAGCAGGAGTATTTCCTTATAGACGAAGAGGAGTATTTAAAGCGCAAAGATTTGATTTTGACGGGCCGCACGCTTTTCGGTGCGCCCGCGCCCCGCGGACAGGAGCTGGAAGATCACTACTTCGGCGCAATCAAAACGCGCGTGGGGGAGTTCATGCGCGACCTCGATAAAGAACTCTGGAGCTACGGCATCTATTCCAAGACAAAGCACAACGAAGTCGCCCCCGCCCAGCACGAAATGGCGCCCATATTCGGCACGACCAACGTCGCCGTTGACGCCAATATGCTCACGATGGAGATAATGAAGAAAGTGGCCCAGCGCCACCATCTCGTATGTCTGTTGCATGAAAAGCCCTTCGAGGGAATAAACGGAAGCGGCAAGCACAACAATTGGTCGATGTCCACGGATACGGGCCTAAACTTATTGGACCCCGGCCCCTCGCCCGAAAAGAACACCCTTTTCAAACTCGTCCTCGCGGCGGTAATAAGGGCGGTGGACGATTATCAGGGAATTTTGCGCGCTTCCGTAGCCTCTGCGGGTAACGACCACAGGCTGGGCGCAAACGAAGCGCCTCCCGCTATAATTTC
>CANREQ010000002.1 GCA_947629695.1 uncultured Clostridia bacterium
CGAAATGGAAGCAACCTGCGAAATGGCGAGTTTGTTTTCAACGGGCTTGGATATGGACTTCAATTTATCCACAACGACGTCAACCGCGCTCGCAATGCCCTTTTTGAGTATCATGGGGTTTGCGCCTGCGGCGAGGTTTTTCAAGCCTTCCTTTACAATCGACTGCGCCAAAACCATAGCGGTGGTGGTGCCGTCGCCCGCGACGTCGTTGGTCTTGGTGGAAACTTCCTTAACGAGCTGTGCGCCCATATTTTCAAACGGGTCCTCAAGCTCGATTTCCTTTGCGATGGTCACGCCGTCGTTCGTGATGAGGGGCGCGCCGAATTTTTTGTCCAAAACCACGTTCCTGCCCTTGGGGCCCAGAGTTATCTTAACCGTGTCGGCGATTACGTTTACGCCGTTTTCCAATGCCTTTCTGGCTTCGTCGCCGTATTTGATCTGTTTAGCCATTTTCAATCTCCTTTAAAATCAGTCAACAACCGCCAGAATATCGCTCTGACGGATTATGGTATATTCCTTGCCGTCGATTTTGACTTCCGTCCCGCTGTATTTGGAAAGAAGCACTTTATCGCCGACTTTGACTTGCATTGTAACTTCCTTGCCGTCCACGACTCCGCCGGGGCCAACCGCGACGACTATACATGTAGAAGGCTTTTCCTGAGAGGCGGCAGTCAAAATTATTCCGCCCTTGGATTTCTCTTCGGCTTTTACAGCTTCAACGACAACTTTATCGAATAAAGGTCTGATGCTCATTTATAAAAATTCCTCCGCAAAAATTTTTTACAAATAATTTATAAACTTGGCAAAATTAAATCAAACATACTAAATTAAAAAATTGCATTTTGCGTTAAATTATGGTAAAATATTTGCAACTTGATTAAAGGGGGTGCGCCGATGGATAAATGGGACGCAAGATTTATGCAAATGGCGGAGCTGATCGGAACGTGGTCAAGCTGTTTTCAGGAAAACAGGCATATCGGTGCGATAATCGTAAAAAACAAGCGCGTTATCGCGACGGGCTATAATGGCGCTCCGCAGGGAATAAAAAGCTGTGCGGATAAGGGCGAGTGCCTTCGCAAGAAGCTCAATATCGAAAGCGGCACCAAGCAGGAAATTTGTTATGCCGTACACGCAGAGCAAAACGCCATAATCCAGGCGGCGAGAGTGGGGTGCAGCGTCGAGGGCTGTACGCTTTATTGCACTCACCAGCCCTGCGTCATTTGCGCGAAAATAATAATAAATTCGGGCATTTCCCGCGTTGTCTACAAAGAGGGCTATCCCGATAAATTCTCCATTCAGCTCTTCGAAGAGGCGGGTGTAACCGTGCAGAAGTTCTGCGAGCTGTAAAGTAGCCCCGCAATAATATATAAATAAGGAGTAAGCGATATGAAAAACCCCATAGCAACCATAACAATGAAAAACGGGAAGAAAATCGTGCTGGAATTATATCCCGATAAAGCTCCCAATACGGTAAACAACTTCATTTCACTTGCAAATTCGGGCTTTTACGACGACTTGATTTTTCACCGCGTGATAAAGGGCTTTATGATACAGGGCGGCGACCCTGCGGGCGTGGGTACGGGCGGCCCGGGGTACTGCATAAAGGGCGAGTTTGCCCTCAACGGGTTCAAATCCAACGATATAAAGCATTCGCGCGGGGTTATTTCCATGGCGCGCGCCGTAAATCCCGACAGCGCGGGTTCGCAATTTTTCATAATGCACGCAAACGCCTCCTACCTCGACGGGCAGTACGCGGCGTTCGGCAAAGTAACAGAGGGCATGGATACGGTTGATGAAATCGCCCAAACCGTCACAGATTACCGCGATAAACCTAAAAACGAACAGGCAATGGCCTCGGTGCGCGTGGAAACTTTCGGCGTTGATTATCCCGAGCCCGTAAAAGCAAGATAATGAACGTTAAGACGCTGACGGCGATTTTATTCGGCATTTTGGTTGCGGCTATGCTGTGCCTTGTGACCGGGCTGATACTTTATTTTGCCGTAAAAGTAAACGCGCTTGTGACTTTGGTCGGGCTTTATATGATATTTTTGGGCATAGTTATGGGCTCGTTGCCCGCAATAGGCCTCATAATAATTCTTATAGTTACGCTTGTCAAAAGAAAAAACAACAAATAAAACGGAGTAAATATGGCAGACAACAGCATTTATACAAATCCACTCATCACGCGTTACGCAAGCAGGGAAATGGCGGAAGCTTTTTCGGACGAAAAGCGCTTTAAACTTTGGCGCAAACTTTGGATAGCGCTTGCGGAATCTGAAATGGAGCTCGGCCTCAATATAACCGAAGAGCAGATAGAAGAGCTCAAAAAATACGCAGACGATATAAATTTCGAGGTCGCGGAAAAGTACGAAAGAGATGTACGGCACGACGTAATGGCGCACGTCAAGGCATACGGCGACCAGGCAAAAAGCGCCCGCCCCATAATCCACCTCGGCGCGACAAGCTGCTTCGTCGATTGCAATTCGGAGCTCATTATGTATATGGACGCGCTCAAAATCATAAAGAAAAAGCTCGTCAACGTAATGGATAAGCTCAAAAATTTCGCGTTGAAATACAAGGATCTGCCCACGCTGGGATTTACTCATCTCCAACCCGCACAACTGACGACCGTCGGCAAGCGCGCAACGCTTTGGCTTCAGGACCTCGAGATGGATTATATCGACCTCGAAAACCTCGAAAATTGCTTCAAACTGCGCGGGGTAAAGGGCACCACGGGCACGCAGGCGAGCTTTATGGAGCTGTTCGGGGGAGACAGCGGGAAGATAAAGCAGCTTGAAAGCAAAGTCGTATCAAAAATGGGTTACGACAAAGTATACGGCGTAACCGGGCAGACATATCCGAGGAAATTCGATTACAACATGCTTTGCGTGCTGTCGCAGATAGCCCAAAGCGCGTACAAATTTTCCAACGATATAAGAATTTTGCAGAACATGAAAGAGGTCGAGGAGCCGTTTGAAAAATCCCAGATAGGTTCTTCGGCAATGGCGTATAAGCGCAACCCGATGAGGTGCGAGAGAATGGGCTCGCTTGCCCGCTTTGTCATATCGCTTCCGATGAACACGGCGATAACGGCGGCGACGCAGTGGTTCGAAAGGACGCTTGACGATTCCGCCAACCGCAGGATAGTAATAGCACAGGCGTTCCTCGCGCTCGACGGCATTTTGAATATCTACATGAATGTAAGCGAAAATCTCGTCGTGTACGATAAAGTCATCGCAAAGCACATCGCGGCGGAGCTTCCCTTTATGGCGACTGAAAACATAATAATGGAATGTGTAAAGGCAGGGGGAGACAGACAGGATCTGCACGAAGAAATACGCGTTTTGTCCATGCAGGCGGGCAAAAACGTCAAGGAAAACGGCGGGGATAACAACCTGTTGGAGCTTATCAAAGCCGACAAAATGTTTGCGGCGGTGCACTCCAAGCTGGATGAGATACTAGACGCGCGCAAATTCATAGGCCGCGCGCCCGAGCAGACCGTGGAATTTATAGAGGCCGAAATCATGCCCATATTGAATAAAAACGCGGGGGATTTAGGCCTCAGCGGAAGCGTAAAAGTATAATGGTGGAAAGGTTCAAAACCCCTTCTGCGGCTATTTTGTTGTTACTTAGCGAAAAAGACGGGGTAAAACGCGTGCTTTTGCAACGCAGGCAAAACACGGGCTTTGCGGACGGACTGTGGGATTTCTCTTGTTCGGGTCACGTGGAGCACGGGGAAAGCCTGAGCGAGGCGGCCGTGCGCGAGGCAAAAGAAGAGTTGGGGATAATTATCGGCCCCGAAAAGGTGAAATTTGCCGCGCTCGTGCATAAATACGAACGCGAAAGGGATCTCACCTACTATAACGGCTATTTTATCTGCGACGAGTTCGACGGCGTTCCGCGCATTTGCGAGAGTAACAAATGCTCCGAATTGCGCTGGTTTGATTTCAACGGGCTTCCGTCAGACCTTATAGACGACAGGAAAAAGGTGGCGGAAGCGATTTCAAAGGGCGTACATTACATAGAATATGGGTGGGAAAAATAAAAAGAGCCGCCGTTTGGCAACTCTCGATATTCCCCAAAAGGGCTGTGGCAGGGGAGACGCGATTCGAACACGCAACCGACGGTTTTGGAGACCGCGACTCTACCGTTGAGCTACTCCCCTGTAAATTCAACGATATTTATTATATATAAACCGTCTGTTTTAGTCAACTGTTTTCGGGAGATTTATTATGAAAAAACAATTCAGATTGGGCGTTATCGGGTGCGGATTTATGGCGCAGTCGATATTGCGCGGGGCCGTGCTTTCGGATTTCCTCCGCGCAAAGAAAGTAATTGTGAGCGACGTGGATATGGACAAGCTCCGCGCAGTAAACGACGAGCTCGACGTTTACTTTACGCAGGACAACAGATATGTCGCGGAAAACTCCGAGTTTGTGTTATTCGCCGTAAAGCCCCAGAATTTTGCGGCCGTTGCGGCAGAGCTGGAGGGTATACTCCCGCCTAAGATCATCAGCATAATGGCGGGCGTTAAAAAGAGCACAGTTAAAAATTCGCTGGGTGTGGGGATTATGCGCGTAGCCCGTTGCATGCCCAATCTTCCCTGCAAAATAGGAAGCGGAATGATAGGCGTGGATATGTCGGATTTCAACGGCAATCCCGACGACACTGAGTTTATAGATAAGCTTTTCGGCAGTATGGGCACGGTTCTCAGCATTTCAGAGGATAAAATGGACGCCGTTACGGGCATAAGCGGGAGCGGCTCGGCTTACGTCTTTATGTTCATGGAGGCATTGATAAAGGCGGGCATGAAGAACGGGTTGACAAAAGACGAGGCTACGACTTTGACAGTGCAGACGGTTTTGGGCGCGGCGGAAATGGCGGGGAGCGAAGAAAAACCCCTTTCGGAGCTGATTTCAAGCGTTTGCAGTAAGGGCGGCACGACTATAGAGGCGGTAAACGTCTTAAACGACAGAGATTTCGAAGGAATAATTCAAGAGGCGGTGGACGCGTGCGTCAAACGCTCGGTTCAACTTTCCGGAAAATGAAGAAGGTTACATTGTATACGGACGGCGCATGCTCCGGAAATCCCGGTACGGGCGGCTGGGGCGCGGTTCTCATCTACGGCGGATTCGAAAAGAGAATTTGCGGCGCAGTGGAAGATACGACCAACAACAGAATGGAAGTTTTGGCGGTAATCAGCGGGCTGGAGTGCCTCAAAGAGCCGTGCGAGGTGGAAGTTTTCAGCGATTCCGCCTATACCGTAAATGCTATAAACAACGGCTGGCTGTCCTCATGGGAGGCAAGCGGCTGGCTCAAGGCGGACAACAAACCCGTTTTGAATTGCGATTTGTGGCAGAAATTATCCGCGCTTATGAAGGTACATACAGTAAGATTCGTAAAGGTAAAGGGTCACGCCGATAACGAATACAACAACATTTGCGACAAACTCGCAATCGGCGCTATTAAGGATTTCCGCGCGAACAAGCAATAATTTTGAAATTATCGCGTCGGTTTGCTTCGTTTTAGGGGCGATGCCGGAATAAAATCCCTTCTTTTTACCATAATATTATATTAGCAGAGTATAATATTTAAGTGTGAGGAGCGGTTTTTGAATAAAAAGGGTCGATCCGGATTTGGCAACGCTGTCAAGCACGCCGTCAATATAACATTCGCTCTTGTCTGCGCGGCTACGGCTTTTCTTTTTGCGGGCTACGCTTTGGCATACAAGGGTTTGCCGTTCATCGAAAGGCATTTCGGAATTTTATTGGGATTGACGGGCGCGGCGGTAAGCGTTTTGACCGTAGCATATATTTTATTTTACGCCTTTAAAAAGCAGGCGTTTTATCGGCTGATATTATGCGCATTGATTTGCCTCGATATCGTAGCCGTTATTTTTTTTGCGCTCAGCGCGAGCGGCGTTTTAGACGAGCTTACGGATATAAACGCCCTGCGCGATTATATAGCCGGCTTCGGCGGTACGGCGGTTTTCATATTTATTCTTTTCCAATTTTTACAGGTCGTGATCCTGCCCGTTCCGGGCTCCGTCACGGTTGCCGTGGGCGTTGCGCTTTTCGGGCCGTTGCGCAGTGCGCTGTTCAGCTTTATAGGCATACTCGCCGGCTCTTTCGTCGCGTTCTTTATAGGCAGAGTGGTGGGCTACAAGGCGGTTTGTTGGATAGTGGGAAAGGACGACCTCGACAAATGGCTTAAAAAAGTCAAGGGCAAGGATTATCTTCTCCTGTCGATAATGTTCCTTTTGCCTCTTTTCCCCGACGACGTCTTATGCTTTATCGCAGGGCTCTCGTCGATGACTTGGGGCTATTTCACCGTAATGATCATAATAACACGCGCAATATCAGTGCTGACAACGTCGTACTCCCTCGATCTGATACCCTTCAACACGTGGTGGGGGCTATTGATATGGGCGTTTTTGATAGGCGCGATAGTAGTAATTTTTTGGCTTGTCTGCAAATATTCGGACAAAATCGACGCGTTTATCAAGAAAAAATTGCCCTTTCTCGGCAAGGGCGACAAATGAAATCCGATTTACATCTCCCCAGCGGCGGGCGCAAGCCCGCTTTTAATTTAGTAAGCAAAATATTTTTGGCGAAAAGTTAGTTTTTCAGTTGATTTTTTTGCCTTTGGCTGTTAAAATTGTATTTGTGAAAATTTTGTCATCGGGAGTTTTTGCATGGATAAATTAAAATTATTGCAGTCGAGAAAGCAACAGCTTTTTGAGGCCGGCAAAGTTATTCGTGAAGAAATCAATGAACTGATAGATAAGGATAGTTTCGTGGAGTTTTCCTCATTTTCCTTTTCGGAAAGCGATTTTTACGGGGAAAAGGCAGAGGGCGAAGGCGTAATAACGGGCTTCGCCACGATCGAGGACTATCCTTATTATATTGTCGCGCAAAATCCCGCCGTCTTGAGCGGAGGCGTGAGCAAGGCCAATTGCGAGAAGATATCTAAGTGCCTGGAGCAGGCGGAAAAAAACCAAACGCCCGTAATTTATATTCTTTCGTCTCTCGGCGTGCGTATCGGCGAGGGTGTAAACGTGCTCGAGGGATTGGCACAGCTTATATTGCGCGTTTCCCGTCTGAAGGACAGCGTGCCCCAATATCTCGTCGTTGACGGCGAGGTGTACGGGCAGATATCTTTGCTTTCGGGGCTGTGCGATTTCACGTTCTTTATCGATAAAAAATCCCGCCTCGCTACGACGAGCCCGCTCGTCATTACGGCGGCGGCTGGGCAGAATTTGTCAAAGGACGCCGTCGCGGGCGCGGATGCAATCGCAAAGAGCGGGCTGGTTACTTTCAAAGTAAAGGACCTTGCGGAAGTCAAGTCAAAAATAATTTCTCTGAACAACATCATAACTTCCGAAGTCATCGATTGCGGGGAGCTGAATATTTCCCTTCCAGCGCTCAACAAAAAATGCGATTTCAACGCACTTTTGGGCGTGTTTGACAAGGGAAGCGTCATAGAGGTAGGCGCGTCTTACGGCAAAAGCGCAAGGTGCGTTCTCGGCCGCATAGGAGGAATAGCCGTAGCGGCGGTTATTTTCGACGGCGAGGGCGGGGCCAAAATTTGCCCTTGCATGGCCGAAAAGATCAACGACTTTGCAGAGCTTGCAAGTTATTATTCGCTTCCCTATATAACTTTTGTAAATACCCTCGGCATAAAGGAAACGCCGGATGTAGCCGAAAGCCGCATAATCAAAACCCTCGGGAAATACGTTGCGACGCTCGACGGAATGAATTGCGCAAAGATTTCCGTAGTTTACGGCAAGGCCGTAGGCCTCGGATATACGCTTTTTGCGGCAAAATCCATGGGTTATGATTTCACCTATGCCTTTGCAAATGCGGAAATTGCGCTTTTCGACAGCGTGCAGGGCGCGGAAATAGAGCTTGCAAAGGGCAAAAACTCAAACGCCGAAAAGCTTGCGGCCCAGTACGCCGAGGAAAATTCCGACCCCGTGAATGCGGCTAAGGGCGGATATATAGATAACATCATAGAACCCGCATTTGTAAGGCAGTATCTTATAGCTTCCCTGCAAATGCTAATAAAGTGAGGCGGCTATGCTTGATAATCTTTTGGCAATGGTGAACGGAGACGGCACCTATTGGGCGGGACAACTGCGCGACCCGGATAAAATCTATTTCGACAATTGGGGAGAGCCCTTTCTCTACGCATTGATAGGTTTTTTGGTCGTGTTTGTGGGCATCGCGCTCATAATATTCATAATTTGGCTTGTCGGTTTTGTAATGCGCAAGACAAATAATTTGGAACTTCTGACCAAAAAGAAGGAAAAGGGCGGGGAAAAACCCCAAATTTCGCCGGAAAGCCTTGCAAGCGAAAAAGAGGCGGGCGGCGAGGAAGATATTCCCGACGAGGTCAAAGCGGCAATTGTCGCCGCAATTATGGCCTATTACCAAGAAAAAGAAGAAAAATGCCAATTTACGGTTAAGAGAATAAAGAGGTTATAAGGAGATCATTATGCGTAATTTTGTTGTGACAATAGACGGAAAAAGCTATTCCGTCGGCGTTGAAGAAGTTGGGGAGAGCGAAAGCGCAACACCCGTCGTAACTTCCGTCAAGAAGCAGGAAGAGGTAAAAGTTGCGCAAAGCGCCGCTGACGTAAAGGGAGAAAAAGTTCTCTCGCCATTCCCCGGTCTCATCAAAAAAATACTCGTAAACGACGGCGATGCGGTTAAAAAGGACCAGCCCGTGATCGTCCTCGAAGCGATGAAGATGGATAATGAAATTACCGCACCCTGCGACGGAAAAATTTCCGTTCGGGTCGCCAAGGGCGCAAACGTAGAGACCAACGCCGTGCTTGCAATAATCGGCTAAGCGGAGGAAACAATGCTTAATTCGTTACTTGAAAGCAACGGAATGGGGCAAATTTTCGTCAATCTGTTCAACGACATGGGATTTATGAACGGCAGCTGGCAAAATTACGTAATGTTGCTGATATCGTTCGTCCTCATGTATCTTGCGATAGTCAAGAAATTTGAACCCATGTTGCTTTTGCCGATAGCTTTCGGTATGTTTTTGATAAATTTGCCCGGCGCGGAGGCAGAGCTTTGGGGCACGCCCGGAACGGACCCCGAGACGGGTTTGTTATCCGATAAATACGATTATGTCCAAAATAAAGGCCTCTTGTGGTATCTGTATTTCGGCGTAGACAAAGTAATTTATCCGCCGCTGATATTCCTCGGCATAGGCTGTATGACCGATTTCGGCCCGCTTATCGCAAACCCCAAGAGCATGTTGATCGGCGCAGGGGCACAGCTGGGTATATTCATCGCGTTCATATTCGCAATATTTTTGGGCTTCTCCGTCGCAGAAGCGGCGTCCATTGCGATAATAGGCGGCGCGGACGGACCCACCGCGATAATGGTTACGTCAAAACTTGCAAGCGACCTTCTTCCGATGATAGCCATAGCGGCGTATTCCTATATGGCGCTCATTCCCATAATACAAAAGCCCATAATGAAGCTTTTGACGACTAAAAAAGAGCGAACCATCAAGATGAAGCAGTTGAGGCAGGTGAGCAAAATAGAAAAGATTTTATTCCCCATAATCGTGACGCTTGTCGTCGGATTGCTGTTGCCTGCGTCTGTTCCGCTTTTGGGAATGTTGATGCTCGGCAACCTGTTCAGGGAATCGGGAGTTGTGGACAGACTTTCGTCACAGGCGCAAAACGGCCTCATGAATACCATAACGATATTCCTCGGCGTTGCCGTGGGGTGCAAGGCAAAGGGTGAAATATTCCTGCAGATACGCACGCTTTATATAATAATGTTAGGCTTGTTCGCCTTCATTTGCGGCACGATAGGAGGAATACTCGTCGCAAAACTTATGTGCAAACTCACAAAGGGCAAGATAAATCCTTTGATAGGCTCGGCAGGCGTTTCCGCAGTGCCTATGGCGGCGAGGATTTCCGAGGATGTGGGAAGGGAATACGACCCGCAGAATCACTTGTTGATGCACGCAATGGGGCCCAATGTCGCGGGTGTAATAGGCTCTGCGATAGCGGCCGGCATATTGCTTGCTTGTTTCGGATAAAAATTTTATCGCGCTTTTGACCGGAGATAATTATGAAAGGTAAAAAAATACTTATAACTGATACGATTTTAAGGGACGCGCACCAATCCCAGGCGGCGACGAGAATGAGATTTGACGAGATGGAACCCGTCTTGCCTTTGCTCGACGAAATAGGCTATTATTCGCTTGAGGCCTGGGGCGGCGCGACATTCGATTCCTGTCTGAGATTTTTAAACGAAGACCCTTGGGATAGGCTGAGAAACCTCAAAAAATACCTCAAAAAGACGCCTATCCAGATGCTTTTGAGGGGGCAGAATTTGCTCGGATACAGGCATTATGCGGACGACGTGGTCGAAAAATTCGTCGAAAAGTCCATAGAAAACGGCGTTGGCGTAATCAGGGTGTTTGACGCGCTCAACGACCCGAGAAACCTCGAGGCCTCGATGAAGGCCATAAAGAAGTACGGAGCCGGCGGTAAGTGCGTATGCGAGGCGACGATTTCTTATACCACGAGCCCCGTGCATACGACGGAATATTTCTTAAAACTCGCCAAAACGCTTGAGGACATGGGCGCGGACAACATCTGCATAAAGGATATGGCAAATCTTCTGTTGCCTTTTACCGCTTACGAGCTGGTCAAAGAGCTGAGGGCGGAGCTTAAACCCGAAACCAAGATACATCTGCACACGCACAACACGTCGGGCACAGGCGACATGATAAATCTTATGGCGATACAGGCGGGCGTGGACATAGTCGATTGCGCGCTTTCGCCTCTCGGCAACGGCACTTCTAACCCCGCGACCGAACCGCTTGTAGCCACTTTGAAGGGCACCGAATACGATACGGGAATTGATATTGAAAAGCTTTTGCCCATTGTCAAGCACTTCAACGGTGTTGCGGCGCGCCTCGAAAAGGACGGATTTCTCAATCCCAAGGTCAGAAAGGTGGACATCAACACGCTTTTATACCAGGTACCGGGCGGAATGCTTTCCAATCTGATGAACCAACTCAAGCAGGCAGGCAAAGAAGATAAGCTCATGGAGTGCCTCGCCGAAGTGCCCGTCGTACGCAAGGACTGCGGTTATCCGCCCCTCGTTACGCCTTCAAGCCAAATCGTGGGAACGCAAGCCGTGTGGAACGTGCTTATGGGCAGATACAAGACGATCACCGCGCAGTACAAGGATCTGCAGCTTGGTAAATACGGCAAGGTGCCGGGCGAGGTCAATCCCGAAGTGCTTGCAATGTGCACCAAGAACGGTGAAGAAGTCATAACCTGCCGCCCTGCTGATCTGTTGCACGACGAAATGGCGGAGCTTACCGAAAAGGTAAAGTCGGACGGATTCTATAAAAAGGAAGAGGATGTGCTGTCCTACGCGCTGTTCCCTGAAGTTGCGACAAATTATTTCAAATGGCGCAAGGCGAAGGAAAGTGCGGTCGATACGGATATGGCGGCAAATCCCGATAAAGTTTATCCCGTATAAATGTAAAAAGGCACGGTGAGGGCTCAGGCGCTCACCGTGATTTGATTATATGAAAGTTGCCATAATCGGGGCGGGAGCTTCGGGCCTGTTGGCCGCGTATGCGGCCGCATCAAACGGAAACGAAGTCACCGTGTTCGAAAAAAACGAAAAATGCGGTAAGAAAATTTATATAACCGGGAAAGGGCGGTGCAACGTGACAAACGATGTGCCGCCAAGGGATTTTTTACCCAATATCGTCACTAACCCGAAATTTATGACAAGCGCGATATATTCTTTCCCGCCCGAAAGATTGAAATCGCTTTTGCAGGAGGGCGGTCTAAAGCTTAAAACCGAAAGGGGAAACCGCGTTTTCCCCCAAAGCGATAAAGCGAGCGACGTAACTAAATGCCTTGTGAATTTGTGCGAAAATGCGGGCGTGACATTTAAATTTGACAGTGAAGTGCAGAATTTAGATGTTTTAGAAAGTACTATGCGTGGCATAATCGTTAAAAATAACTTTATTCAGTTTGACAAAGTTATAGTCTGTACGGGCGGAATGAGTTATCCCGCGACCGGCTCGACGGGGGACGGATATAAATTTGCGGAAAAATTCGGGCACAAAATAGTCGAACCCAAACCCGCGCTTTGCGGGTTGGAACTTAAAGGCAATTATTTTTGCGGATTGCAGGGGTTGACATTGAAAAATGTGGAGCTTGTCGCCTTATATGGCGGCAAAAGACTGTTTTTGCAGAGGGGCGAGCTTCTGTTTACCCACTTCGGAATATCCGGTCCGCTTGTGTTATCTCTTTCAAGCTTGGTCAACAGGTTGCCTTTAAGTGAATTAGAACTTTATATAGATTTAAAACCCGCGCTTGATGACAGACAATTGGACGAGCGTATTTTGCGCGATTTTTCCCAAAATCCCAACAAATCCATAGGCAATTGTCTTAAAAATTTATTGCCTAACGCAATAATCGGCGAAGTTTTGTCCCGCAGCGGAATAGACGCGGCCAAAAAGGTCAATTCGGTATCCAAGGCGGAACGCAAAGTTTTGTTGACAAATATAAAAAAATTTGGTATGATTATCAAGTCATTGCGTGGTTTTGACGAAGCCGTCGTAACAAGCGGCGGCGTTGACGTAAGCGAAGTCGATCCCAAGACCATGGAAAGCAAGCTCATAAAGGGCCTATATTTTTGCGGAGAAGTTCTGGATGTAGACGCTTTTACGGGCGGATTCAATCTTCAAATTGCGTTTTCAACCGGCTTCGCGGCGGGAAACAGCATAAAGCGGGGGTAAATATGAAAGCAATACGCGGCGCAACAACTGTAGATAATGACACGCCCGAGGAAATCAGGCGGGCTGTCGGCGGTCTTTTAAGCGAGATTATGGCAAAAAATAACCTGTCTTACGGCGAAATAATCTGCATTATGTTGTCCAACACGCAGGATATAAAATCGCTTTATCCCGCAAAAGCCGCGCGGGAGTGCGGGTTTGCCCACTGCGCGCTCTATTCTTCTTTGGAGCCGGACATAGATAACTCCTTAAAGCTTTGTATCCGCGTTATGATATTGGCCGAAATCGACAAAGCCCCTACGCATGTGTATCTGGGCAAAGCGGAGTGCCTGCGGAAGGATATAACAAAAATCATTAACATTGCGCTGGACGGACCCGCGGGTAGCGGCAAGAGTACGGTTTCCAAGCTCGTTGCAGAAAAATTGGGCATTTTGTATCTCGACACGGGCGCGATGTACCGCGCAATTGCCTTAAAATGCGTGCGCGAAAACGCCGATTATTGCGATAAAGACGCTGTAAAGCATATTTTGAACGGATTGGATCTTACAATCGACTACCGTGACGGCAAGCAAATTACCATGCTCGACGGCGCGGACGTCGGGGAAAGTATCCGCACGCCGCAGGTTTCTCTTCTCGCCTCTTACGTATCGGCATACAGCTTTGTCCGCAACAAAATGGTGGAGTTGCAACGGCAAATAGCCGCAAAATTTTCCTGTATTCTGGACGGAAGGGATATCGGCACCAACGTTCTCCCGGGGTGCGAGTTTAAATTTTTCCTAACGGCCTCGCCTGAAGTCAGGGCGAAGAGAAGATACGAAGAGCTGTGCGCAAAGGGTTCTGCCCAGCCATACGAAGATGTGTTGAAAGAGATAAACGAGCGCGATTTCCAGGATAAAAACCGCGCCGTTGCGCCTTTGAAACAGGCTTCGGACGCGATTTTGATAGATACTTCCGCACTTACGGCGGAGCAGGTAGCGGCGGTTATTGTCGAAAACGTTCAAAGGAAAATTTGATCGCCTAAAAATTAAGGCGGCATCAAGGTGAAAAAATGAGAGATAAAAGCGAAAAAGAAACGGAAAAAACCGTAAAAGCAAAGAAATCGGGTCTGGAAAAGTTTTTCGGCTTTCTTCATTTTTGGGAAAGGCACCTGTTCAGGGTGGTGTTCCCCTATAAAAGATACGGCAATCTGACGAAATACAACGAGGGCCCGCTTATCGTCATAGGCAATCACTACAGCGTGCTCGACGTGGTTTATCCCTGTCTTTTGACAGACCGGCCCATTCACTTTATGGCAAAGCAAGAGCTTTGGCGGGGCGGCCTCATGAAAAAATTCGTGATAAAATGCGAGTGTATTCCCGTCAAGCGCGACGGAAGCGACGTGCAGGCCATCAAAGACGCCATGCGCTATCTTAAAAACGACGGCGTAGTAAATATCTTCCCCGAGGGAACGCGCAACCATTCTTACGCCGATTTGTTGCCATTCCACAGCGGAGCGGCCGCGCTCTCCATAAAGATGAGGGCGCCCATCGTTCCCATCGTGCAGGTGAAAAAGCTCAGGGCGTTTCACAGATCGCATATAATTTACGGCGACCCCATAGAGTTCAGACAGTTTTACGGCAAGAAGGTGAGCAAAGAGGATATCGAAGCGTGCGATAAACAGCTTCGCGACGCAATAATAAATATGCGTCTCGCCTTTATTGAAAAGCACAATATAAAATTCAAGAGCGATAAGGTCTGATGCAGGTTTACGTTGCCAAAAACAGCGGCTTTTGCCGCGGTGTGAAAAACGCCGTCGATACGGCTTTGAGCGTTCCGGCGGAAAACACATATATCCTCGGCGAGATCATACACAACGCCGAGGTCGTCAAGAGCATAGCGGACAGGGGGCTGAAAGTTGTTGAAAACTTTTCGGAGATCCCCGACGGGGCGACGGTTATTTTCCGCTCCCACGGGGTGCCGCTTTCCTATTATGCCGAGTGTGAAAAACGCAATATCAAAATCATCGATTGCACTTGCAAATTCGTCAACAACACTCAAAAAATCGTGCGCGACGAGTATGCCAAGGGTAATTTTATAGTTATTTGCGGGGAACCGACTCATCCGGAAGTTATAAGTTTGCAGGGGTGGTGTGAAAACAGCGCTCTCGTCGTCAATTCCGAAGATTGTAATTTTTGGCAAATTCGCGAAAAAAATGTCTCAATTGTCGCTCAAACGACGTTTTCTGTAGAAAAATTTGAAAAAATAATAAAAAATATTGGAAAACTCTGTGAAAAATCAGTTGCCGTTTTTAAAACTATTTGCTATACTACTGTTGATCGGCAACTTGAAGCAAAACAGCTCGCTTCCGTATGCGACGCAATGATAGTTATAGGCGGGCTGAACAGCAGTAACACAAACAAGCTTTACGATATATGCCGCGAAAGTTGCGCAAACGTGATAAGGCTTGCCGACGCCGATAAATTCGATTACGATAAAATCAGAAATTTTAATAAAATAGGTATTGTTTCGGGGGCGTCAACCCCGAACGCGCAAACCCGGGAGGTTCTCTTAAAGATGGAAGAAAAAAGCACAGAAGTAAATGCGACTAGTTCCATGGCGGACGTAGTTGCAAAGATTGACAGCGAATCGAAGTTCAGAAAGGGTCAGATCGTAACCGCTACCATTTCCGAAGCGACGGAGGACGGTTTACAGATCCTTTTGCCTTACTCTAAAAAGGAAATTCCGCTGAGCAAGGACGAGCTTGATTGCGAGGAGTATAAATCCGAAGATTACGCAAGCAAGATCGGCGAACCTATCGATTTGATGGTTGTCGAGCTTAAGCCTTCTTTAAAACTTTCCCAGAAGATGATCAAATTGCTCGAGCAGGAAGAGCAGGTCATCGCCGACATTGAGGCGGGCAATGAATTCCAGACGGTTTGCACGGGCTTCAACAAAGGCGGACTTGTAGGGCAGGTTGGCACGTATTCCGTATTCGTGCCCGCAAAGGAGATCCGCCCCGGCTTCGTTCAGGATCTGTCCAAATACGTGGGCAAGAATTTGCGCCTCCGCATGATCGAGATCAAGCGCGAGAGGAGAACGGAGATCATCGCTTCCCAGCGCGTCATTATTCAGGAAGAGCGCGACGCCAAAGCGGCTGCAAAAGCGGCCAAAGAGGCGGAGTTCTTCGACGCGATTTCCGAAGGCGATATAGTCGAGGGCAAGGTTGAAAGGGCGACAAATTTCGGCGCGTTCGTATCCGTCGGCGGTTTTGATTGCCTCGCACACATTTCCGATTTGTCCTGGACGGGCGTTAAAGAAGTAACGGACGTTCTGGAATTGGGCAAGACCTATCAGTTTAAAATACTCAAGATAGACAGGGAGAACAAGAAGGTCTCCATAGGCTATAAACAGCTTCAGCCCCAGCCTTGGGATCTTGCGGCGGATAAATATCATGTCGGCGAGGTCATCAAGGGCAAGGTCGTAAGGATTGTTCCTTTCGGCGCGTTTGTGGAAGTCGAAAAGGGAATCGACGGCCTCGTCCACGTATCCCAGATCAGCCACGAGAGGATCGAAACTCCCGCAACCGTGTTGAACGTAGGCGACGAAGTGGAAGCCAAGATAATGGCGTTCGACGTCGAAGCAAAGAAGATGAATCTCTCCATCAAAGCTCTTTTGCCCGAGCAGGAAAGAAGGCCCCGCGCGGAGAGGGCGGAAGGTGAAGAAAAACGCGGCCGCGCCCCTAGGAAAGACGACGGCGAGCTTTCAAGCTGGAGCGACGGAAGCATTTCCGTAGGCACGTCCATAGGCGATTTGCTCAACAAAGCAGAGAAGAAAGACTGATAATCAGCTTTTTAAGCGCCCCGAAATCGGGGCGCTTTTAAAATGCCGTTGAACAAATCGGAGTTTTATTTATATAATAAGGTTTAACGAAGCGCAGGATTGTTTATATAAATTGAGTAAGAAACGGAGGTATTCAACATGAAAAAGGGCAAAATACGCATTTCAAGCGAAAATATGATGCCTATAATCAAAAAATGGCTTTATTCCGATAAGGATATATTTTTGAGGGAGATAGTGGCAAACGGCATCGACGCGATAACAAAGTTCAAAAAGCTTGCCACCATGGGCGAGGCTACGGAGGCCGAAGGCGAAGGGTATTGCGTAAAGATTTCCGTTGACCCGGACCAAAAAACCCTGTGCGTTGAAGATAACGGCATAGGCATGAGCGAGGAAGAAGTCGAAAAATACATAACCCAGATAGCCTTTTCAGGCGCGTCGGATTTCCTTTCCAAGTATGAAAAGGCGGGCGGAGACGGCATAATCGGGCATTTCGGCCTCGGTTTTTATTCCGCCTATATGGTATCGTCGCTTGTAGAGATAGAGACGAAATCCTATAAAGAGGACGCTCCCGCCGTAAAGTGGTCGTCCGACGGAAACTCCACTTATCAGATAGGCGAGTGCGACAGAAAAGAGCGCGGCACAAAGATAATAATGCACATCGCCGACGAGGAAAAGGAATTTTTAAACGAGAGCAACATCAAAGGCTTGGTTAGAAAGTATTGCTCGTTTATGCCCTACAACATTTACGTCGGCTATAAGGGCGACGGCAAGGACGAGCCCTTGAATACGACCCTTCCGCTCTATGCCAAGGCGCCCAAGGATTGCACCGACGAGGAGTATAAAGAGTTTTACACAAACACCTTTATGGATTACGACGCTCCCATATTCTGGGTGCACCTCGATATGGATTATCCATTCAAGTTAAAGGGTATTCTCTATTTCCCCAAAGTCAAAAACAAGGTGGAGCTTGAAAGGGGCAAGGTAAAGCTTTATTGCAACCAGGTTTTCATAGCAGACAATATCAAGGAAGTTATTCCCGAATTTTTAATGCTTTTGAACGGCGTTATCGACTGTCCGGATATTCCGCTCAACGTGTCGCGCAGTTTCCTGCAAAACGACCGGCAGGTACAGCGCATTTCCAAATATATAACCAAAAAAGTGGCGGATAAGCTCATAGGTCTGTTCAACGACGACAGGGCAAAATATGAGGAATATTGGAGTGATTTGGCCAATTTCGTCAAATTCGGCTGTATAAAGGACGGCGAGTTCTACGACAAGGTCAAAGATATAATAATATGGAAAGATATTGACGGCAATTACAAAAATTTAAAGGAATTTTTAGGCAAAACCGAAACGGATGAAGCGACCGCGGAAAATGGCGTGGACGGGGAAAAGAAAGATGAAAAGCCCAAGCAACCCGAAACGGTTTACTATGTATCTGATACGGAACAGCAGGCGCAATACATCAAAATGTTTAAGGACGCCGGCCTGAACGCTTTGACATGCGATACATTTATAGACCCTCATTTTATTAGCTTTGTGGAGTATAAAGTGCCCGATAAAGTCAAGTTTATGAGGATAGACGCCGACGTTGCCGACGCTCTCAAGGGCGAGGACGGCGCGGAGGACAGCGCATTGCAGGAGATATTCAAAAAGGCCATAGCTGACGATAATGTAAAGGTTGTGACCCGCAAATTGAAAAACAGCGAAGTCCCCGCGATAATCAACGTAGAGGAGTATATAAGAAGATATTCGGAGATGGGTCAGTTCTACGGAATGACGGACGGACAAATTGCCAAAACCTTGGTAATAAACACCGCAAATCCCGTGGTTGCGCGCATTAAAGAGCTTCCGGACGACAAGCAGGGGTTTGTGGCAAAGTATGTTTATACGCTCGCGCTGTTGTCATTCAAAAAGCTTTCCCCCGAAGAGCTCAACTCCTACATGGCGGATACGCTCACGTTACTCGGGGAATATGTTAAGTAACTTAAAAAAAATTCAATACGAAATCAAAATAATCGCTTCGGCGATTATTTTTTTTGCCCTTGTTCTACTTTCGTTTGCTAATTTATAAATTATAATATGAATTTGAGCTTCCTGCCGCCTCATATACGGTCGGCGCTGGACAACCTCAACATAAATTATCTGACCGAAATCAGGCTAAGGGCGGGACAGCCCGTGATAATTTCATATAAAGACGGATATTGTTTTCTCGGCCGCTCGGGCGTTACGGAGAGAAAAGACGGCGCAATTTTGTGCGAAGAGGTGCAAAGCGTCTTGGGCACGGCCATGGAAAGGAGCGTTTTCGCCTATACGGAACAGCTTAAAAATTCGTATATTACCGTTGGCGGCGGCATAAGAATAGGCATCGGCGGGGAATATGTTTGCGAAAACGGAGGGATAAAGACGGTTAAAAATCCCACATCGCTCAATATACGCATCCCGCACGACGCGGCTGGATGCGCGGCCGAAATATACAAACACTACCTTGATACGGGAGATTCGATATTGATATTCTCCCCGCCGGGATACGGAAAAACGACTCTTTTGCGCGATTTTGCCCGCCGAACAGGGGGAAATATCGGCTTAAACGCGCTTGTTTTCGATGAGCGGTACGAGCTTTCGGCTATGGACGGAAACGGGCGGGGATATGATTTGGGAATGAATTGCGACATAGTGCGTGGTGCGGACAAGCTAAGCGCATTTGCCAACGCCATACGCGTTATGCGGCCGGAAATTATAATTTGCGACGAGTTGTACGGCGAGGGCGATTTCAAGGCGGTAGGTCACGCAGCGGATTGTGGCATAAAGATAGTTGCTTCATCGCACATTTGCGATAAAAACAAGCTTTCGCGACTCCCGTTCGATTGCTTTATCGGGCTCACGGGGATAGGCAAACAGGCTGAAATTTATGATAAAACTTTTAATATTATCGGCTATTGTAATACTTTCGGCGTTGTTCGGGATAATATTGGCGGCTGAAAAGAAGAAAGAAGTCAATATATTCACGCAATTTTACGAGTTCAACGAAAAACTTCTTTTAAATCTCAAGTACGGCAAAATTAAGGTGAACGAAATAGCCGCGCAATACCCGTCGGTTAGGAGTTCGTTTGAGGGCAAAAGTTTGTTAAAGGGCGACAAAGAGGAGTTTTTGAAAAGTTATATCTCCAACATCGGCTCCACCGACGCGTTTTCGCAGGTGGAATATCTCAACGAAAGAAAGGAAATGCTTAAAAAATACTTGGCCGAAAGCGAGGAAAATTACAAAAAATACGGCTCGCTTTACTTTAAAATAGCTTTGATGATCGGTATTCTCGTGGCGGTCTTGTTGGTTTGATATGGATATAAGTATTTTATTTAAAATAGCCGCGGTAGGCATAATCGTCACGATAATTTGCCAGATTTTGAAAAAATCGGACCGCGACGACATAGCGACGGTTGTCAGCTTGGTCGGCCTCATTATCGTGCTCACCGTCGTGATTACCATGATCGGCGACTTGTTCGCGCAGATCAAACAGCTTTTCGATATTTTCTGATGGGAATCGTAAAGCTGTGCGCGGTGGCGATTGTCACGGCCGTATGCGCGTTTATTTTGAAATCCCATAAATCCGATCTGGTGCCCCTGTGCGTGACGGCGGGCGGCATACTCATCGCTTTGACCGCGTTCGATTATCTATCCGAAAGCCTCGATTTTATCCGAAGGTTTACGGAACAGACCAACATAGACAAGTCTGTTATAAGGATAATTTTCAAAGCGGTGGGTATAGGGTATATAATCGAACTCACTGCAAGCTCGGTCAAGGATTTGGGATTTCCGTCAATTGCGGACAAGTTGATTTTATGCGGAAAACTTATAATATTCGTGATGTCCGTGCCGATTTTGCAATCGCTTTTCGACGTCATCGTAAAGTTAATAAAACTCGCCTGATACTCTTTGCGCTGTTCGGGATGGCGGTAATGCTGGTTTTATTTCTCACTTTATGTCCCATGCCCGTTTATGCGGACGGCGGGAGTTCTTCGGATTTGTCGGACAACATAAATTCAGTAATCGAAGGGCTGGATCTCAGCGAAATAGAGCAATATTTGAGCCAATACGGCAACGAATATGTCTTTTCTTTCGGGGACAGCGCGAGGGAGATAATAGAGTTTTTCGTAAGCGGCGACCTCGGGATAAGTTACGGTGAGTACATAAGCAAGCTGTTTTCGGTACTATTTAAGGGCGTCGCGTCGCTTATCCCCGCATTTGCGCAGATAGTAGCTATAAGCATTTTGTGCAGCGTGTGCACGGATGTGGAGGGCGGAGTGCTGGGAAAAACCACAGCTAAAACCATTCGCCTTGCGTGTCTTTCTTTGATTCTCTTGATAATGTCATCCATGCTTTTGAGCATTGTCGGTTCTGCGGTCAAAAGCATAACGCGAATACGCAAGCAGGTGGAAATAATTTCGCCCATTCTGATAACTTTGACTGTGCTGACCGGCGGATCAGCGGCGGGCGCGGTGTACAGACCGTCCGCGTTGTTTTTAAGCGGCGGGGCGATAGAGCTTGTGACGGGCTTCATATTTCCCGCGACGATTGCGGTCATGCTTTTGAACTTTTTATCCCGCCTCAATCCCGATATAACTTTTACGGGCGTTGCGTCGCTGATAAAATCGGTGATGAAGTGGACGATCGGGCTTACGGTGGCCATTTTCGGGCTGTTTATCACCGTGCAGAGCTCGGCTTCCTCGCTGTTCAACGGCATATTTTTCAAAGTCACGAAATATCTCGTGGGAAATTCCGTGCCGATCGTGGGAAGTTTTTTGTCCGCGGGCGTAGATATGGTTGTAATGGCGGGGTCTCTCGTACGGAGCTCGGTGGGCGTTTTCGGGATAATTTTGTTGCTTTCGGAAATAATCCAACCCGTGTTGCTCTTGATTGCGTTTTCCGTTTTGCTGAAAATCTGCGGGGCAATTGTCCAGCCGCTCGGCGAAAAGGTGACTTGCGCGATGTTTTCCGATTTATCCAAGGATGTTGAGTTTTTCATCGCCGGGATACTTATGGTGGCGTTTATGTATTTGCTCGTCGTCATGCTCATTATAAATTCGGCGGGAAACTTTATATGACAGCGTACCTTTTGACCGCCGCCGGAGTAATATTTCTGACCGTGCTGGTGAGCTTCATAATCCCCGACGGCAAGCTGAACAAAAGCGTGAATTTTATTTTGAGAATGGTCTGCATAGGCGTTTTATTAAAGCCCGTCATGGGTTTTTTCTCCTTCCCGGCGGATGAGGACAAAGAGCTTGCGGATTATACCTACGTTTGCAAAATATATGCCGATACGCAATCTCAGGCTCTCGAAGAGGACTTAAATAAAAATTTCGGCTTGGATTGCGCGTGCGAGGTGGATGTAAGCTACTTTGACGGCGAGATAAGGGAAAACGGAGTGGCGGTTTTTATCGAAGATTGCGACAGTGCAAAACTTGATAGTATTTGGGAATATTTAAAAAGCCTCGGATATATAAATATAACAGTAAATGAAAAAGGCGGCTGATTTCTTAAAACGGAATAAAAGCGCGGTCATCGTATTGTTGCTCTTGATAGTCTTAATAGTTATCGCCGTATCCATAGGCGGCGGAAAGGCGGAATACACCTCGGGCTCTGGCATAAGCGACTACAATAAAAGCGACACGGAGTTGAAGCTCGAAAGCATTTTATCCAATATCGTGGGTGTCGGCCGCGCGGAAGTAATGATAACCGAAGGAAGCGAGGGCATCGAGGGCGTGATAATTGTTTGCGGCGGCGCGAATAATATCATGACCCGCAACGATATAATAAAAGCGGTAACAACACTGCTAAACGTCAAATCGAACAATATAGCAATATACGCTATGAATAATCAATAAATAAAGGAGACAAAATTTTATGACCAAGAAGAAAAAAATCATCATCATGACGTCGCTCGTATTCCTGCTTGCGGTAACCGCCGTTTTAAACGTGTTGCTCGTAAACCGCAATTCGAGCGCGCAGGCCGACGTAATCACAACGTCCAACTATTTCTCATCCTATCGCGCAGAGAGGACGAGCAAGAGAAACGAGGAGATTTTGCAGCTCGATAACGTAATCGGTCTGTACGAGCCGGGAAGCGAAAAGTACGAAGAAGCCGTCGATATGAAGATGAAAATAGTAGGCATTATGGAAAACGAGCTTGTCATAGAGACAATGGTCAAATCCCTCGGGTTCAGCGAAGCGGTAGTCTCGATAGGAATGGATTCGGACAACGTAAACGTTTTCGTAAACACCAACGAGCTCGATACTCCCGCGGCCCTGTCTATATACAATCTTTTGAGAAACGAACTCGGCGTCCCCAGCACAAATATCATAATTATGCCTGTTTATACACAAATTTAGGCCATAACCGTTGCAAAAATTTATGATATGTGTTATACTTATAATGCCGTAACAGATAAAGACGGCATGTAAGGAGATCAAAATGGCTCATATCAGACATGACCCTACTTCGACCCAAAAGGGGAAGATATCATACAACAGCGGAATAGTCAGCGGAATTGTGGCATTGGCTATATCCGAAGTAGACGGCGTAAGCCTGTTGAATACGAAAAATAAAGGCATAAAACTGAGTTTCGATAAGCAAGGAATAGTCGCCGACATCAGCGTGAAAGTGGATTACAGCTACAATGTTCCCTCGCTTGCGTTCAGGATACAGCAATCCATCAAACACAATGTCGAATCGATGACAAAGTACAAAGTAGACAAGGTGGACGTTCATATTCAGGACGTAAACTTTCCCGCAAACTCGGTGATATAAAAATTCAAAATTATTCCCTTAAATTTTTTAAGGGAATATTTCTATTTAAGGTTGTTCTATGAGAACTGTTGCAAGAGAAACGCTCTTTAAATTGCTTTTTTCGTCCCAATTCAACGATGAAGCGGACGATAATTTCAAACAGGCTTTATACAAAGCCGATAAACTTTCGGATGACGACATAGCCTATTGCGAAAGGATCTTTTCGCTTATTGCCGCGCACGGGGAGGAGATATTGAAGGAAATCGACAAGCGCTCCACGCTGTTTCCCGAAAAGCGCATTTTTCCCGCGGACAGAAGCATTCTGACTATCGCCATCTGCGAGATAATGTATTGCGACGATATTCCCGACAAAGTTTCCATGAACGAGGCGGCCGACATAGCTTCTAAGTATTCGTCCGCAAAGAGCGCTTCGTTTATAACGGGTATTCTATCGTCCGTTTCGGAGGACAAGTAAATGGCTGTGATCATAGACGGCAAAAAGCACTCTGCCGAAATGCGCAAAACAATTGCGGACAGGGCGGCAAATTATAAATCAATAACAGGTAAGGACATCGGCCTTGCCGTAGTTTTGGTGGGCGATGACCCCGCTTCGGCCGTATATGTGCGCAACAAAATAAAGGGGTGCGAAGAAGTCGGAATAAAATCTTTTGCGTATTATCTTCCCGCAGACAGCGCGCAGGAGCAGGTTGAAAATTTAGTCGGGGGTTTGGCGGAGGACGACGCGGTAAACGGTATTTTGGTACAGCTTCCCCTGCCGGGGCACCTCGACGCTAAGAAAATACTTTCCCGCATACCCAAGTCTAAAGACGTAGACGGCTTTTGCGAGGAAAATATCGGCAGTCTGTGCATGAACGAAGATTGCCTCGTCGCCTGCACGCCAAATGGCATAATGAAGCTTTTAGAGCGGGAGAATATCCCCGTAAAGGGCAAAAACGCAGTGGTAGTTGGGCGCTCAAACATAGTCGGAAAGCCAATGGCATTGCTCCTTTTGAACGCCGACGCGACGGTTACGATCTGCCACAGCAAGACGCGGAATTTGAAGGAAATATGCTCCCGCGCGGATATTTTGGTCGCGGCGATCGGCAAAGCCAAGTTTATCACGGCAGATTACGTTAAGCAAGGCGCGGTCGTCATCGACGTGGGCATGGACAGGGACGAAAACGGAAAATTATGCGGCGACGTGGATTTCGAAGCCGTCAAGGATAAATGTTCCCATATAACTCCCGTGCCCGGCGGCGTGGGGCCGATGACAATAACAATGCTTCTTTATAACACCGTAACAGCGGCCGAAAGGTGCCTATGAGTAAACAATTTGACGAAAAATACGCCGAATACTTAAACTATTTCAACGTAGAGCTGGAAAAATATTGCCGTGAAAGCCTAACCACAAAGCCCGAAATTTTGGGTGAAAGCATGCGCTACAGCGTGCTTCTCGGTGGCAAACGCATCCGCCCCGTGCTCATGCTCGCTGTCGGTGATATAGTCGGCGTGCCGAGGGAAAAACTCATTCCCTTTGCGATTGCGCTGGAGCTTATTCACACATATTCTTTAATTCACGACGATTTGCCCGAAATGGACGACGACGATTACCGCCGCGGAAAGCCTTCCAACCACAAGGTCTACGGGCAGGGGAACGCGGTTTTGGCGGGCGACGGACTGTTGAACAGCGCCTATTCACTCCTATTTTCGCAGTGTTTTAACGGAAAAGAATACGTCAGCGCGGCAAAATACATCTGCGATTGCGCCGGAATTGCGGGCATGATCGCAGGCCAATCGGCGGATCTGTTGTACGAAAAGGCATCGTCCGATGAGGATAACCTCAATTTCATATACGAGAACAAGACGGCAAAGCTCATAAAAGCGGCGGTGGTCACGCCCTGCATTTTCAACGGCGTGGAGTATTTCGGCCAGTTGCAGTCTTTCGGCAGTTATTTGGGATATTTATTCCAGCTTACCGACGATATTTTGGACGTGTGCGGGAAATTTTCCGACCTCGGCAAGAGTATCGGCAAGGACGAGGCGGAGGGAAAACTTTCCGCGGTGCGCCTGTACGGGCTGGATGAGTGTAAATTACGCGTGGATATGGTGGGCGACGGATGCCTTAAAATTATCGACGGTCTGAACGGCGATTGCTCCTTTTTATATGAATTTGTCAACTTTGTCAAATCGCGGCTCGGCTGATGGGATTATTCATTTATGCTTGAAAACATAAACGGTGAAAAACTCAAAAAACTGAATATTGCGGAGCTTAAACTCCTGTGCGAAGAAATTCGCGCCGAAATAATAAAGACGGTGATGAGCAACGGCGGACATCTCTCTTCCAACCTCGGAATTGTGGAGCTGACCGTTGCGCTTCACTATGTTTTCGATTTTCCCGACGACAAGATCATCTTTGACGTCGGCCACCAATGCTACCCCCATAAGCTGCTGACGGGCCGGTACGATAAATTCAGCACCTTACGCAAGAGGGGCGGGCTTTCGGGATTTCCCAAGCGGGAAGAAAGCGCGTATGATTGCTACAATACGGGCCACGCGGGTACGTCCGTATCCGCCGCTCTCGGCATCGCAAAGGCGAGGGACGTAAAGGGAGAGCATTTCAACGTCATCTCTGTAATAGGCGACGGGTCCTTCAATAACGGGCTGATTTACGAGGCTTTTAACAGCCTCAGGCCGCTTAATACCAATATTTTGGTTATATTGAACGACAACGGCATGTCGATTTCCCCTACGGTGGGGAGCATGCACGAGTATCTTGAACAGCTCAGCCGCGACGATATACATAAGGCGAAAGTCGAAAAACACAGCAATATTTTTGCGCGGTTCGGCTTTTCCTACGACGGCGTGTACGACGGCAACGATTTAACCGTTTTAATAGAAAAGCTTTCGGAAATCAAGGAAAAGCTCAAGACCCAATCGGTGATTTTGCACGTTTTGACGAAGAAAGGCAAGGGTTATTCATTTTGCGAGGAGGACCCGGAGCGCACCCACGGCATCTCCGGCGGCGATAAAAAGGCGCGCACGGAGTATTCCGCCGTATTCGGCAAAACGCTGTGTGCTCTGGCGGAAAAGGATAAATCAATAGTTGCGGTTACTGCGGCCATGACCCCGAGTTTGGGGTTGTCCGAATTTTTCGATAAATTCCCCGAACGCGCAATTGACGTCGGAATTTGCGAAGAGCATGCCACAATTTTGTGCTCCGCGCTCGCAACGCAGGGTTTAAAGCCCTATTATGCGGTGTATTCTACATTTTTACAGCGCTCTTTCGATGAAATAATCATCGACATTTGCAGTCAGAAACTGCCCGTTACGATTTGCGTGGACAGGGCGGGGGTTTCGGGCGCGGACGGAGAAACGCACCAAGGCGTTTTTGATTTGTCCTTTTTGAGTCTGATTCCCGATCTGACAATAGCCGTCCCCAAGGATACGGACGAATTTGCGCGCATGATAGAGTGGAGCTGTACTTTCAACGCCCCGCTTGCAATAAGGTATCCGAGGGAAGGGGTGCGGCTGTTTTCAAAGGTCTCGCCGATACAAGCAGGCAAATGGGAAATTTTGGAAGAGGGTCAATGCGCCGCGATACTCGCGTGCGGGGAAAGGGCAATATCTTTGGCCTATGCCGTGCGGGAAAGTTTGAATTTATCCGGCATTGGCGTAAGCATCATAAACGCGCGCTTTGTAAAGCCTCTCGATTGCGAAATTTTAAATTCTATGGAGCAAAATCTTATAATTACCATCGAGGACAATGCTCTGATAGGCGGGTTCGGAAGTATGATCTGCTCCTATTTCGCACAGGACGGTGAGAAAACCGTCAAGCCTTTCGGGTATAACGACCGGTTTATCGAGCATGGCGGCGTAAGCGATTTAATGGACGATTACGGGCTGAACATACAATCGATAGTGGATTTCATCAAAGAAAATGCGCATAGATAAGTTTTTGAGCGAAAAATTCGGCTCCCGCACAAAGGCCGCAGACGCCGTAACAAAGAGACTTGTAACCGTCAACGGAAAGCGCGTTTCGCCCTCTTACGATATAAAAGAGGGGGATAAATTGGTTTTTTTAAAGGCGGAGGAGAGCTTTGTATCCAACGGCGGATATAAACTTTCCAAGGCAATTAAGGATTTCGGCTTTTCCGCTGACGGAAAAATTTTTGCGGACATTGGCGCGAGCAACGGAGGATTCACCGATTGTCTTTTTCAAAACGGCGCGAAAAAGGTGTATTGCATTGATGTCGGCGAGAGCCAGCTGGATAAAAGCCTGCTAGATAAAAACGTAGTTATATACGATAATTTCAACGCGCGCAATCTTACGCGCGATTTGTTTGAGGAGGATCTCGACGGCATCGTGATTGACGTAAGCTTCATTTCGCTTACATACATTCTCGAAGCGGCGGCGGGTGCGATTTCCGACGGAAAGGAAATAATTGCGCTTATAAAACCCCAATTCGAGTGCGAAAGCAAGTCCTTTGCCAAGCGCGGAATAGTCAAAAGCGCGGAAATTCATAAAAAGGTAATATACAAAATATACAATTTTGCCCTCAGTTGCAATCTTATGGCTGTCGATATTACCGACGCGCCCAAAGTTGAGGGTAAAAACAGGGAATATCTGATACGTCTTGTCAAAAACGGCAAAACGCAGTTGGATTTCAATCAAATTTTAAATAGAATTAGTCTGTGAAAAATTGCATAAATATATTGCATAATTGTATAAGAAGTGGTATAATTACGCATATGAGGGTCGGCGTATATTTCAACAAAAATTTTATCGAAGTCAACAAAGCTTATATCGATAGGATATTTGCCGAATTGTCCTCATGCGGGTGCGATTGCCGTATTGTCGATTGCGCGGAAAATGTCAAAGGCCTCGATATTGTCATAGTCCTCGGCGGCGACGGAACTATTCTTACAATCGCCTCGGAATGTGCTGTAAACGGCGTTAAAATTCTCGGCATAAACTATGGGCACGTCGGTTTTTTGGCCGATTTCGAGCCTAACCAACTTACCGACGCGCTTAATCTTTTAAGAAGCGGCAAATTTAACGTTGAAAAGCGCAGCATGCTGGAAGTTTTTCACTCCGATGGCGGCGTTTATTATGCGTTGAATGACGCCGTCGTACAGCGCAGTACATCGGGCGACAGCTTCAGCAACACAATAAGCCTTCATGCCGAAATCGACGGGGCGACGGTGGACAACATCGCGTCCGACGGGCTTATCGTAAGCACGCCGACGGGTTCCACGGCCTATTCTCTTGCGGCCGGCGGCTCCGTTTTGACGCCCGATATTAACGCATTTATAATGACGCCCATATGCGCCCATTCGCTTCATTCGCGGCCGATAGTTTTCGGCGACGGCTGCACGGTGCGCATCAGTAGGATAGATTCAAGGGGCGTGCTCAATCTGATAATAGACGGAAGGGCAGTAAGCACCGTCAAAAAGGGCGATATTATAACCGTAAAAAAAGCCGACCGCTTTGTGGAGTTTATATCACTTCCCGGCGGAAACTTTTTTGATAAATTATTATATAAACTAAATGTATGGGGTAAATGATGCACAGAAACTCAAGACAAGCCGCGATTTTGGAAATTATTGCGGAAAAGGACATCGAAACTCAGGAAGAGCTCTGTGAAGAGCTTGTAAAGAGAAATTACAACGTCACGCAGGCTACGATTTCGCGCGATATTAAAGATTTGAAGCTTTACAAGGTCACGGGCACGACCAAAAAGTACAAATACGCGTTTATTGAAAGCGAAGGAGACGCCGTAAGCACCAAAATGCGCAATCTCTTCCGCGAATGCGTACAATCGGTAAATTGCGCAAACAATTTGATTTTGATAAAGACTTTGCGCGGAAACGGCTCTACGGCGGGCACATTTATAGATTCGCTCGCATTAAAAGAGGTAATCGGCACGGTTGCGGGCGACGATACGGTTCTTGTAGTCATCGATAATAATGAGAACGCGGCCAACCTTGTCAATAAATTCAGAGAATACATAAAATAAAATGCTTTCGAGATTGTACGTTAAAAATATCGCGCTCATCGAAGAAGCCGATATAACTTTTAACGAAAAATTCAATGTGCTGTCAGGCGAAACGGGATCCGGTAAATCTATAATATTGGATTCCGTTAACTTCGTATTGGGTTCAAAGGCCGATAAAAATCTCATACGCTACGGCGAGGCCGAGGCGTTTGTCAAGGCAGAGTTCTCTGTAGGAGAGGACAGCGACGCGGTGCGCACCCTCCGCGAAATGGATATAGAATGTGACGGAAATATAATAATTTCCCGCAAGTTATCAATTGACGGCAAAGGCGGAATCAAAATAAACGGCTGTGCTGTCACGCTGACGATGCTCAAAAAGCTGACATGTTGCCTTGTTGACGTGTACGGGCAAAGCGAGCATTTCTTTTTGCTGGATGAAGATAACCAGCTTAAAACAGTTGACGGGCTTTGCGGCGACGAGGCAAAGAGCATAAAGGATAAGCTTTCATTAAAAATAGGCGAAAAACGCGATTGCAAGAGGATGATAGCCGAACTCGGCGGCAACGAGCAAGAGCGTGCGCGCGCCCTCGATCTTCTTTCTTATCAAATAAATGAAATTGAAAGGGCCGATTTAAGAGAGGGCGAGCTTGAGGAACTAAACGCAAAGCGCAAAATCATAGAAAATTCGGAAAAGATTTTATCCGCGCTCTCCGCAATAAAAGGCGCGTTTTCTGACGACAACGGGTGCGTCGATATGCTTTCCTATGCAATGCGGCAAGCCGGAAGTATTTCCGATATAGACGAAAAATACTCCGATCTTTACGGCAGAATCGATAATCTGTGCGTAGAAGCGGGCGATTTAAGCGATGAAATTGGCGACCTTTCCGAGGAAATTTCCTTTGACGGCGAGGAAGCGCAGTGGGTAGAGGACAGGATAATTTTAATCAAGGGGCTAATCAAAAAATACGGGTATGACGAGCCTTCGGTCCTCGCATATTTGCAGGACGCGAAAGACAAATACGATAACCTTGTAAACGCCACCGAAAGGGTTGAAAAGCTCAATAAGAAAATCGATGAGCTGGACGAAGACATTTATAAGCTTTGCCTTAAATTAACCGAACTGCGCAAAAAAACTTGCGATAAGTTGAGCGCGGATATTGTGGGTGAGCTTAAATCTTTAAATATTCCCAACGCCGCATTCTATGTTCAATTCAACGATTACGACAGGCAAAGCGCATCACTTGACAGTTCAAACGGGTCGGACAAGCTGTGTTTTATGTTTTCCGCGAACAAGGGCGAGCCTTTAAAACCGCTCGGTAAAGTCATAAGCGGAGGTGAAATGAGCCGTTTCATGCTCGCAATAAAATCGAGATTAAAGAGTTTGAACGGCATTTCCACGTATATTTTCGACGAAATCGACGCGGGCATAAGCGGAGAGACGGCAAGCACGGTAGCGGCAAAATTTGTATCGATCGGCAAAAGCACGCAAATTATCGCGGTTTCGCACCTGCCGCAGGTCTGTGCGGCGGCGAATGCGCAATATCTCATATATAAGACGGACGACGGCAAAAAGACCGTGACAAACGTCAAGCCGCTCGACAGGGCCATGCGCATCAAAGAGATAATGCGGCTTACGGGCAATACAAATTCCGACGCGGCGAAAACTCACGCGGAGGAACTGCTTTCAAGCTTCGGTAATTGAGCAAAATGACAATCCGTTATACGGCATGTAAAATTTTTACTGCCGTATATTTTATATGTTAAAGGCCAAAATATTTGTATGCTTTCTGTTAAAAAGTTTACGAAAAGAATACTGATTTCGGCCTTTTTTCTCGTTTTTGCATTAGTTTTATCCATTTCGACGGTATTAGCGGCTCCTTGCGGCGAGGTATATCTCGGAGGATTTGCGGCCGGGTTTATGTTAAATACACAAACCGTGGAAGTTATAGGCGTGTGCGATGTCTTAAGCGACAACGGCTTGGTCTGTCCCGCCAGGGATAGCGGCATAAAAAGCGGAGATATAATCAGTAAGGTAAACGATTATGACGTAACTTCAGCGGAAGAGCTGACTAACCTTCTCAACGAAAGCTTTAAAAACTACAAACTTACCGTAGTGCACGGCGGAGAAGAAAGAATTGTTGAAATTACTCCGGCCAAGGACAAATCGACGGGCAAAAACAGGTTTGGATTGCTGGTAAAAGACAGCGTAAACGGAATAGGAACGATAACTTATATTGACAAAAACAACAATACATTCGCCTCTTTGGGGCATCCAGTGACGGACTTGGAAGGAAATTTGGTCAAAATAAACGGCGGAAGCATATACGGATGCCTTATCTACGACGTAAAGAAGGGATGGAGAGGCAACCCCGGGGAGCTTAAAGGCGTTTTCGAAAACGACAATATGATAGGAAGCGTCACCCTCAATTGTCCAAGCGGAATATACGGACAGGTTTCTCAAGATTTTTCCACCGAAAATCTAATAAAAATCAAACGGGGAACGGTGAGCGAGGCGGAAATAGGCAAAGCCAAAATCTATTCATCGCTTGAGGACAACGAGGTATGCGATTACGATATAAGCATAGTAAAGGTAGACGCGGGAAATAAAGATAACAGAAATTTCGTAATAAAAATAGACGATAAACGCCTTATAGATAAATCGGGCGGAATAGTACAGGGAATGAGCGGAAGCCCCATCGTGCAAAACGGAAAACTTATCGGCGCAGTCACCCACGTATTTGTAAACGACCCGACGCGGGGCTACGGAATAGCGATAGACAATATGACAGGTTCATAATATTTTTCAAATCCTCATATAATTCAATATGGGGATTTTAAAATTACAAAGCAAAAAACCTGACAAAAAATATTTAATAGTCTGTCTGATCTCTTTAATTTTAGCAATTATATGTGGCATAGTACTTCACATTTGCTGTGGTATAAGCGTCTATTCCTATAATTTTGCCGATACTTATATCTATTATGTGTTGAATTTTGCCAACGCGAGGCTATTCTTTTCCCATCTCGCTGTAGATATTTTTTACTTTTATGTTTTCTTTTTAATAGGATATTTCTGCAAATATAAATATTTTTCCTGTCCTGTTCTGTTTTTAAAGTGCTTTTTCGCCGTAATCTATTCCATAATTCTGTTCTCTTGCTTTTCTTTTGAAGGAATAATCGTATCATTGGTCGTATTTTTGCCGAGCTTTTTAATATCCTCGCTATGTTGTATAATAATTTGCGGGGAGTGCAAAGGGCTTAAAAAGAGCATTGTCTTTTTCTGTCCCGCGATTTTGGCGCTTTTAAGCTCTGTCCTGATGCTCATTTTGGTAAATGTTTTTTTCAGACTGCTGATAATTATAGTATAAAAATTTCAAGCGGCGGCAAAATAATAGTATGAAAAAATTTACCGCTGCAATTATTTCTTTAAGTTTGGCCGCGTCGTCTCTTTCGGCGCTATCCGCACCGGTTTTTTGTGCCTGTGCTGATTCAAATGAAGATTTAACCGTCGGATGCAAAAGTGCATATCTGTGCGATTATTACTCCGGCGAGTGCGTTTACAAGCAAAACGAATGCGCGAGAATGCCAATTGCGAGCGTCTGTAAAGTCATGACTTTGATTTTATGTTTCGACGCGGTGGAAGAGGGCAAATTGGCTTTGACCGACAATATCACGGTAAGCGAAAGGGCGTCGGGAATGGGAGGTTCGCAGGTTTTTCTTCAAAAAGGGCTTTCTTATCCTTTAAACGAGTTGATTAAAAGCATCATCGTTTGTTCGGCTAACGACAGTTGCGTAGCCGTCTCAGAAGCGGTTTGCGGCACTGAAGAGCAGTTTGTGGCTTTGATGAACAAGCGCGCCGAAGAGTTGGGTTGCGCCGATACGCTTTTTGCAAATTGCACCGGGCTTCCGAAGGATACGCAGTATTCCTGCGCAAAGGATGTTGCTGTAATGTTTTCCAATCTTATCAGCCGTCCAAAGTATTTCGATTACAGCGGAATCTGGCTGGAGGATTTTTCTCATCCCGATAACAGAACGACCACGATGACGAACACAAACAAGCTAATCAAAAAATATCCTTCTTGCGACGGCGGAAAGACGGGCTTTACAAACGAAGCCGGATTTTGTCTCGCATCTACCGCCCAAAAGGGCGATTCCCGCCTAGTTTCTGTAGTTCTCGGCGCCGATTCAAGCGACAACAGATTTAAATCGGCCGTAAACCTTTTCAATTACGGTTTTGCCAATTACAACAACAAAATCGTGCTTGATTGCAACGTCAATTTAAATGAGAGAATGTCTGTGGAATGCGGCAAAAAGGAGAGTATTTCCGTAAAAGCCGTGAGAAATTGCTATGTTTTCTGTAAGAACGGAACAACGCCGGAAATAACCCGTAACGTCGTCATCAATTCCAAAAAAGCTCCCGTAGCCAAGGGAGAATGCGTGGGTTATGTGGAGATCTACAAAGACGGAATAATTTGCGATACTGTCGATCTGGTCGCCGCAGAGGACGTTGAAAGGTGCGGTTTTAAAGATAATTTCAAAAAAGTAGCGAATAATTGGGCTATGTAAAGGCAAATCACACCGCCAATTCATTATAAATGAATTGAATTAAAAAATTCATTTGACTATTTTTATGACCTTTGGTAAAATTATCTTACGTTAATTTACCGGAGGTCTTTTTATGCACCAAAGAGAAACGCTGAAAGTCAACGGCGCGGGTCACCTCGAAATAGGCGGATGCGATTGCACCCGTCTTGCCGCCGACTACGGCACGCCTTTATATGTTTTCGACGAAAGTTACATGCGCAATATGATGCGCGTTTATAAAAATACAATAGATAAAAATTACGGCGGAAACGGCCTCGTTTTGTACGCATCCAAGGCCTTTTCCTGCATGGCGGTTTACGTCATCGCAAAGCAAGAAGGGATCGGTTGCGACGTGGTTTCAGGCGGTGAATTGTACACGGCGTTAAAAGCCGGGTTCCCGGCCGATAAGATTTATCTTCACGGCAATAACAAGACGGAAAATGAGCTTGTGGAAGCGGTAGAAGCGGGAGTGGGCGGCATAATAGTCGATTCTTTCCGCGAAGCCGACCTTTTGGATAAAATTGCGCGCGGTCACAACGTAAAGCAGAACGTTTTGTTGAGGATAAACCCCGGCGTTGAGGCGCATACGCATGCGTTTGTGCAGACGGCGCGCACCGATTCCAAATTCGGCTTTTCCATATCCGACGGAGCGGCCCAAAGGATAACCGAACACGTGTTATCCCTTAAAAACCTGAATTTACAGGGCTTTCATTGCCACATCGGCTCCCAGATTTTCGAAAGCAAGTCATTTGTCCTCGCCGCAGAAAAGGTCATGGATTATATCGCGGAAGTTAAAAAGAGCTTAAACTTTACCGCAAGCGTTTTAAATATAGGCGGCGGATTCGGCATACATTATACCGACGAGGACCCCGTGCTCACCGATAAAGATTACGCCGGATATCTCGACGCGCTGATAGAAGCCGTAAAATCCAAGGCGAGCCAATACGGCCTCGATTTGCCCTATCTTTTGATAGAGCCCGGCAGATCCATCGTCGGAGAAGCGGGCATTACGCTTTACACGGTCGGGTCGGTTAAGGATATTCCCGGCATAAAAAAATATGTCGCGATAGACGGAGGCATGTTTGAAAATCCCCGCTATGCACTATATCAATCAAAATACACCGTCGTAAAAGCTTCCGACATGAACGCGGTATGTACTCAAAAGGTAACTATTGCGGGTAAGTGTTGCGAAAGCGGCGATTTGATAGCCGTTGACGTGCCCTTGCCCGAAGTTGAGGCGGGCGATATTTTGGCCGTGCTCTCGACGGGGGCATACAATTATTCGATGGCAAGCAATTATAACAGGAATTTTATCCCGCAATGCGTTCTCGTCAAAGACGGCAAAGCGGATACGATAATAAAAAAGCAGACGTACGAGGATCTGGTCAGAAACGATCTTATTCCCTCGCGATTGGGTAAATAAGTGTACGCATTTATTCAGTTACTCGCAAGATTGATAGCATTGGTTTGTGTCTTTTCTCCCCATGAATTCGCCCACGCATACGTCGCATACAAAAACGGCGACCCGACGGCGAAGATGAGAGGAAGGATGACGCTCAACCCGCTCAGACACCTCGACCCGATAGGCTATGTAATGGTCGTCGCGGTGGGCTTTGGTTGGGCAAAACCCGTGCCGATCGATCCGTACAACTTTAAAAAATACAGGCTCGGCATGTTTACGACGGCCGTTGCAGGTGTCGTTGTAAATTATATCATAGCGTTTTTCGCTTATCTTTTATATGTGCTCGTCATAAGGTTTTTTATAGTACCGGCGGCGGCTATGCCTATCGTCTATTACATGTACTATTTCCTCGAAATGACGTTCTTCCTGATTTTTGCCTATAGTTTGTATTCCGTCGTGTTCAATCTTTTACCGCTGTTTCCGCTGGACGGGTTCCGCGTAGTCGAAGCGTTGACGCGGCAGATAAACCCCGTACAGAAATTTTTACGGAATTACGGGCAGATAATCTTGATAATATTGATAGTTGAAGCGTTTTTGTGCAAAATTGTGGCTAATTACTTGCCTGTTGCGATAAATTTCAGCGTTTTGCATTACGTATCGTGGTTTGCGGAGAACATAGTCGGCTTCCCCATAACGGCGGCGTGGAGGTGGATTTTAAGCGTATGAATGATGAAAATTATTCCGATTTCGAATCTATCGTAGATTACAACACCGTCCTCGACGACTTCGAGGGCCCGTTGGATCTTCTTCTGCACCTCATAAATATAAACAAGATACAGATCGAGGACATATTTGTATCCAAAGTTACCGAGCAGTTTTTGCAGTACATAGATTATATGAAGACGCAACCCAGCCGCGACGTCGATAAAGAGAGCGAGTATCTCGCGATGGCCGCCCAGATAATCTATATCAAGTCAAAGGCCATGGTGCCCGTAGTCGAAGTAAACGGCGAAGAAATGGGCGGCGCGGACGAGGAACAGCAGGAGCTCATCGAACAGCTCCGGCAGAGAGAATTTGAGCTTATCAAAGAGCAAACGCCCAAACTCAAATCTCTTGAAACCATAGGCTATTACTACAAGGAGCCGGAGCCTTCCATAACCAAACCGAAAATAGTTTATAAGGACTTCACCCTCGACGCGCTGTTGCAGGCCTTTGCAAATATGCTGATAAGGAACGAAAGCCTCCAGCGCGAGAAGGACAGCTTTAAAGAGATCCCAAAGGACAGATACACAGTACAAGACAGGGTGAGCCACATAAAGAGCAAACTATCCGAAAGCGGGGAGATAAATTTCGAAGATCTTTTTACGCGCTTTTCGAGAAACGAGATTATAACGACCTTCCAGGCGCTCCTTGAAATGCTTAAATTCCAATTTATTTTCGTCGAACAGCAGGACGTTTTCGGCAACATAAGAATAAAATTAAATCCCGACGCGGATATGAAGGATATTAACAGTGAACAATTTGACGAATATAATTGAGGGCATGGTTTTTGCCTCGGGCGTTTCGTTGCCCGTTAAATACATAGTTGAAAAATTGGGTTGCAGTGTAAAAGAGGTAAACGCGTCCATAGCCGAGCTGTTGAAAAAATACGGCCCGGACGACGGCGTTGTGCTTCTGACATTTAACGGAAAGTTGCAGTTTGCCTCCAACCCGAAGTACCACGAGCAGATTTCAAGGGTTTTGACGCCGATTAAGGAAAAGGAGTTTACCAAAACCATTTTGGAATGCGCCGCGCTGATTGCGTATAAACAGCCCGTGACCAAGGGCGAGCTTGAGGACATCAGGCAGGTCAATTGCGATTACGCTATCCATACGCTATTGGAGATCGGAATGATAGAGCCCTGCGGAAGGAAAGACGCGATAGGCAAGCCTATTTTGTACTGCACGACGGATAATTTTTTGAAGAGATTCAAGCTAAATTCCATAGACGAGCTTCCCGATTACGACGAACTCATGGAGCAGATCGCCGAGCTCAAGGATACGATTTTGCGCGAAGAAGAGGACGCAAGCTATCTGTATAAGAAAGAAGAGTATAATCCCGACGAGGATCCGCAATATGCCGAAAGTCCGGCAAAACCCGATAAAGCGGAAGATGGCGTAAAAGCCGCTGACGAGCCCGTCACAACCAAGGAAAACGCCACAGCCGACGATTACGACGTGCCCGAATTTTTAAACGGAGAAGAAGACGTAATCAAAATAGAGTAAATTATAAAAAAATTCAAAAGCGTCTGCGCATAAAGCAATTGCCTAAGCGCGGGCGCTTTTTTGATTTTCATAATGAGTATAATAAGTTAAATAATACAGATAATATTAACGTGAGCGACGCTTTGGTATATTTATCCGCAATAGGCTTTTTTATATCGGTTTTTCCCATTCACGTTGTAAATTACGTCTATGTGACTACCCTGCAGCCTTACGCATCGGTGAATGTGTGCCTGTACAGATTTATCCGCATTTTAAATATTAACACCGTCAAAAACAGCTTAACTAAAATGAGCGTTAACGGCAAAGAGAAGAAGATGGATAAATCCTTTATAAATAAAAACGCTCTTAAGATATTCAACAATCTCTGCATAACCAAAATCGTGCAGGTGGGAGACTTCGGAATACAAAGCGAGTTCAACATTTACGCGGCATTTTGTCAAAAATGCCTGACGGAGGCGGTATACGCATTTGTCAGGATAAACGGCGGAAGAACCAAATTGAGAAATTACACATTGCTCAACTACGAACATGATTATATAAATTACTACATGAAAGTAGCGGGCATTATAAACTTAATGACGATAGGCAAAATATTTTCTATACTTATTTGGGAGAAATTAAATGAACACAAAACTGAAAAAAGCTCATAAAGACAACAAATACAGGGAGGATAGGTTTTCAATAGATAAAATTGCCGACGCCGACACGGTAATAGGCGAATCAATTGTAACCGTGAGCGGCGCGCAGGTCATTCCGCTTTCTTCCGTCACAATAGTAAACTTGGGGGGAAGCGGTGAGTACGGAGACGTCAAGACCTACCGCGAAGCCGAAGGCTTTAAATTGGCAGGCGGAAACGGCGCGGTAATTACAGTTAAACCCAAGGGATTTTTGGTTGACGACGGCAAAAATTGCAAGCTTTTGAAAATGGACGACGGCGCGATAGATACGCTCATACAAAAGACGGGAGAGCTGGTTAAAGCTATATCTGATAATGTGTAAACGGCGTTTTTGGCTAATAACTGGGCTGATTTTGTGTGTATCGCTGTTTTTGCCGTGTACTATGTCAGACATAAATGCCTCTGCCGACGGCGTTGCGGAAATAGCCATGGAGCTTGAAAGCGGCGCCGTATTGCATGAAAAGAATGCGGACACCGTTTTGCCGATGGCGAGCACGACTAAGATCATGACCGCGCTTTTAATATGCGAAGATTGCGATCTGTCTCAAATAATCGAGGTGCCCGATGAATGCGTCGGTATTGAGGGCTCAAGCATATATTTAAAAAAGGGCGAGCAAATTTCAGTAAAGGATTTGCTTTACGGACTTATGCTTCGCTCCGGCAACGACGCGGCAACCGCCCTCGCCATTTGTCACAGCGGGAGCATTTCATCTTTTGTCAATAAAATGAACGAAAAAGCGCGCGAAATCGGCGCAAACAACACTAATTTCACCAATCCAAGCGGTTTGCCGGATAGTAATCATCACACTACCGCGAGGGATTTATGTGAGATCGCGCGTTATGCAATGAAAAACGAAATATTCGCTTCTGTCGTCAATTGCAAAAGCTATGTCGGGGATTTCCGCTCTTTTACGAACAAAAACAAAATTCTAAGTAATTTAGAGGGGGCGAACGGCGTTAAAACGGGCTATACGACCAAAGCTGGGCGATGCCTCGTATCTTCCGCAAAGCGGGGCAACATGGACGTTATCTGCGTTGTGTTGAATTGTTATGACATGTACGAGCGCAGTGAGGAAATAATAGAAAGCTGTTTTGCTAAATATTCCGTGGAAATCATTCCTAAAGATTTAATTTTCGATTTCAACGGTGTATTGTGCTCCCCCGATAGCGATTATCGGCTGTGTTTAGAGCGCGGACAAAAGATAAATTACAGGCTTCAGGCTGTTGAAAATAGCGAAAATGCGGACAAAGCGGTTGCACAATTATTGATTTTTGACGCAAATGGCTTGATTTTCACAAAATTTTTGTATAGTATAAATGCGTAGATAATATACAAAAAGTGATTTTCAACATGAGACTTAACAAATTTCTTGCGTCTTGCGGCGTGGCATCGAGGAGAGAATGCGATAATTTAATATCGCAGGGCAGGGTCAAAATCAACGGGAAAACCGCCGCTCTCGGCGATAATGTCAATGCGGACGACCAAGTTCTGGTGGACGGTAAAGAAGTAACCGAGCAAAAAAACGAATATTATATTTTGAATAAGCCCAAGGGGTATTTGTGCACGGTAAAAGACGATAAAGGCAGAAAGACGGTTATGGATTTAATGCCGCAGAATACAGGCAGGATATATCCTGTCGGCCGTCTGGATTACGACAGCGAGGGTCTTATAATTTTGACTTCCGATGGAGAACTTGCCCGTCACCTCACGCATCCGTCGGCGGAAGTGCCCAAAACCTATCTGGTAAAAATCGAAGGGACGATAACCGAAGCCGGATTAAATCCCATAAGAAGCGGCATTGATATAGGCGGTTACGTGACGAAAAAATGCAAGGCGCACATTGTCGAGACGAACAAAGAATACACTAAAATCCATATCACGCTGACCGAGGGGAAAAACAGGGAAATAAGAAAAATGTTTGCCGCTATCGGCAAGCAGGTGGTGTTGCTTAAAAGGATAAAAATAGGCGATCTGACACTACGCGGCCTCGACAGGGGGAGTTATAGGAAGCTGACCGCGCAGGAAGTTGCCTATCTCATGGCGTTATAAATGGATTTTTAAAATAGCAGAAAAATATTTTTAATAAATAAGGGCCGCGCATACGCAAAATTGTAAGCGCGACCCTTTGATTTTTATTAAATATTTCTCATCAAACCGATAACTTTACCCAAAATTGAAACTTCGTCAAAAACAAAATCTTCCATTTCGTCGTTTTCGGGGTGCAAGATAATCTTATTATCGCGCTTGAAGAACCTCTTAACCGTCGCGCTGTCGTCAACCAAAGCTACGACAATATCGCCGTTATCAGCCGTTTCCTGTTTGCGCACTATGATTTTATCGCCTTCGAACATTCCGATTTTTATCATCGAATTGCCTTTAACGGTCAGCATGAACAGATCTTCGTTTCCAAACATATTGGAGGGAATGGAGAAGAAATCTTCATAATTCTCTTGAGCAAATATGGGCTCGCCTGCGGCAACCGTACCGATAAGGGGAATTTTAACCGAATGTTGCTTTATGGACACGGCGCGGCGCTTGTTTTCGCCTACCTTGCTTTTATTTATGTAACCTTTTTCGGCAAGCCTGTTCATTATGGTAAAGGCGGTGGCGGTGGAAGGGACATTGCATGCCCTGCAAATCTCTCTCACCGTAGGGGAATAACCGTTTTCGCCGATGTAATCCTCAATATATTTAAGGACAATTTCATCGGAATAAGTTTTTTTATTTCTCATAATTTTACCTCCGAAACTATTATATCACATAAAAAATAAAAATGCAAACTATCGTTTTAACATTTTTGCTTGTTTTTATAAAAATTTTGCAATATAATTAAATAAAAGGTGACAAAAATGAAAATCGGTAGCGAATGTGTTCTCTATGACAGGATATGCACGGGTTGCGGCGAGTGCGAGATATGCGACCTCGACCCAAACAAGATATGCGATAATTGCGGCAAGTGCCTTGATATACGCGACGACGCCGTGATCAAAATAGATAAAATAATAATGGACGAAGACGAGGGTAAAGGCGAATAACGCAAACTTTCGCACAATGATAACTCAAACCCTTTTAAAGCAAGCAAACTTATCGGCGTTTATTTTTTCTATTTTAAGCTCCACAGTCATTCCCGAATCGTCTACCTCGCGCGAAATCTCCGTGCAGTACCGCTTTAATTTTTCGTATTTATCCATGCAGGCGAATGGTATTTCGAACTTTGTAAACACATATCTTTCGCAAAAAGACTGCTTTATTTTTTCCTTGAGAAGGGACAACCCCGTGTTGTACTTTGCCGATATGGGCACGCAGTAATCGGGCAAATGCAAAGTGGTGGAGAGGCAGTCGCATTTATTCAAAACATAAATAACTTCTTTATCGAATCCGAGCTCGTCCAACGTCTGACGGGTCGTTTTAAATTGCATTTGGAAATCGCCCGTTGCGTCGGCTACAAACAATGCGAGGTCGCAATTAAGCGCGACTTCCAGCGTCGATTTGAACGCCTCGATTATGTTGTGCGGCAAGTCCTGAATAAATCCTACCGTATCTATAAGCAGATATTTTTCGCCGTCTATTTCGAAATTTCTCGCAGTTGGATCCAATGTTACGAACAGCGCGTCGGCGGAGACGACATCCGAGCCCGTCAAAAGGTTCAAAAGCGTGGATTTTCCCGTATTCGTGTATCCGACAAGCGCGATAGTTTTGACGTTTGTCTTATATCTTCGCTCGGTTTGCAAGCTTCTGCGCTTTTTTGTTTCCTCAATCTTGCGCTCTAAAAATTTAATCCGATATGCAATGTGCCGCCTGTCGGTTTCGAGGCGCGTTTCACCGGGGCCGCGGGAGCCGATTCCTCCGCCAAGGCGGGAAAGCGCCGCGCCTTTGCCCTTTAAACGTGGATAAATGTACTTGAGCTGGGCAATTTCAACCTGAATTTTACCTTCGCTTGTAACCGCGTTTTTCGCGAAAATATCAAGAATGAGCGTCGTCCTGTCGATGACTTTTCTGTCGCCTAACGCGGCGGAAATGTTGAGCGTTTGGGAAGGGGAGAGCTCGCCGTTAAAAAGTATCGTTATGTCGTCCAGCCCGTCGAGAGTTGCGGCAATTTCGTTGAGCTTCCCGGAACCTATAAAGGTTGCGGCGTTAATTTCTTTGATCGTCTGATAACTCGTGCCGATATAGGTTGCGCCCGCGCTCTTGATGAGCGCCACTGCCTCATCATGCACGACGCGATAATTATCGTTTAAAATTGGTTGAATGACAAAAACTTTCTCTATATTCATAAAATTTATTCGTCGTCACGGTGCAATTTGACTTTCCCGACGACCGCTTTGCGCGTATCCTCGCTGATTGCCGCATAGTGTTTACGCGTTGTATTTACGTCCTTATGCCCCAAAACGTCGGCCACAATATAAATATCACCCGTCGCCTTGTACAATTGGGTGCCGTATGTGCTCCTTAACTTGTGCGGGGAAATTTTTTTGAGGGGAGAGACGATTTTTGCGTACTTATGTACCAAATTTTCAACGGCCCTGACAGTTATGCGCTTTTTTTGGGAAGAGAGGAAGAGGGCGCCGTCCCCGCTGTTATCAAGCTCGCTTTCTTCCTTATAATCGAGGTATCGCCTAAGAGCTTCCGCAACGTCGTTGTCGAAGTACAAAATGGATTTGCTTCCGCCCTTACGGGTAACTATAAAGGAATTATCCTTAAAATTTATATCGCTGTTATTCAATCCGACAAGCTCGCTTATACGTATTCCGGTGCCCAAAAACAGCGTAAGAATGGCGGAATCGCGAATTTTGCTCTTTTCGTGATAGGCGCGCTGGTGCGCAGTTAGCCCGTCGCCGCTCTCCGCCGTATCCAAAATGCCGTAAACCTCGTCGCCGTCAAGGCGGATTATCGGCTTTTCGTGCAGTTTAGGGGTGGCAACCTTTGCGGAATTATCGACGGAGATTTGCCCTTTATTGAAAAAATATTTAAAAAGTGCGCGAACGGAGGAGAGCTTTCTCGCTTTAGCCCGCTCGTTGCAAGAGTGGTACGAGCCGCAAAATTCATAGTGGGAGAGATACACCAAAAAATATTCAATATCGTTGTTGGTCACGCCTTCGAGGTCGAGCAATGTCAACTCTTTCGGGTTTTTTTTACCGCCCAAACGCTTGCGGCACAAAAAGTCGAAAAAAATCTTTAAATCGTGCGCATAATTCAAGCGGGTAAGGGTGCTCGTCTGGCTGTCTATAGCCATAAAATAATCGGCGCAGAAAGGAGGGAGATCTTCATCGAGCAGGCGATTTATAACCTCGATATTTTTCAGATTGCGCTGGGCGTAATAATCGGAATTTTTCATGACTCTATTTTATAATATATGAAGCAAAAAGTCAATAATTTTACGAATAGTTAAAGGGAGAGACAATTAAGCTTTACAACTTAAATGCGATTTTAAATCGGTAAAGTAAAACCGAAATTGAAATCACAAAAAAAATTATTGAGCAAAAAAATTTAATTTGAAAGGAAAATGAAATAGCACGCGTCATTTTGTATTTAAAATTAAAAAATCGGACGGTGGTACGGGCAAAAATTTTATTTGATTGTCTTATTCTATTTTGGTGGGGTGGTATTCAAAAGTATATTTAACTATTCGTAAAACACAGCTTTTACGAATAGTTAGGGGTTAAATAATGGGGTTTAAAGTAAATCCTGACGATTTAATTAAAATCGGCAATATAAATTATTTTGGAATTTACTTTGTTTTTGCGTTATTTTATTTAAATTATGCTTAAATTTCCTCATTTGCTTCAAATATCGCTATTTTGATAAAATAAGCTGATTTTATTAAATTTTAAAGATTTACAGCAAAAAACGGAGCTATTATGTCACGCATAGTAGCCCCGTTTTAATGATTTTACTTAAATTTATTTTTCGTTTTTCGTAACAGGCTTCAAATTCCAGATATTTTCCGCATATTCTTTTATGCTTCTATCCGACGAGAAATAACCCGCCGCCGCAATGTTTCGGAGCGATATCTGATTCCACTTGAATTTATCGGATGAATATAATTTGGAAATTTCCTGTTGCGTTCTGTTATACGCTACGAAATCCGCCATGCACATATAAGGATCGGCGATCGGCGAACCGGTCAGAAGATAATTAGCCATATCGGAGAATGATTGCCCGTTGAACCCTATAATAAGCGCTTCCACAATTCTTCTTAATTTGGGAGAATCGTTGTAGTATTTGCTTGAGCTGTAACCGGAGCGCCAAATATCGTCAACCTCGTTTGATTTCAATCCGAAGATAAAGATATTTTCATCGCCCACTGCATGAGCCATTTCAACATTTGCGCCGTCAAGCGTTCCGATCGTTAGCGCGCCGTTTATCATAAACTTCATGTTGCCCGTACCGCTCGCCTCTTTGCCCGCAAGCGATATCTGCTCCGACACTTCGGAAGCCGGCATCAAAAGCTCCGACATGGTAACGTTGTAATCTTCCATGTAAACGACGTTGAGTTTTTCGTTTATCTTGGGATTTTTGCGGATTTCGTCGGACAGATAATTTATAAGCTTTATTATCTGCTTTGCCATCGTATATCCGGGCGCGGCCTTGGCGCCGAATATATATGTTTTGGGCTGGATATTCAAATCGGGATTATCTAACAAATCGAGGTAAGTATCGATAATGTTGAGCACGTTGAGAAGCTGGCGTTTATACTCGTGCAAGCGCTTCGCCTGCGTATCGAACAGCGTATCGGGATTTATTACAAACCCCTGCTTTTTGCGCGCATAATCGACAAATTGTCTCTTCTTTATGGATTTGATTTCCTCCAAACGCTTCAACACGGCCTTGTCGTTTTCAAAATTTTTGAAATCCGCAAGCTTCGCGCTGTCGTGTACAAATCCGCTACCTATGCAATCGGTCAAAAGCTCGGTAAGCTCCGGGTTTGCCTGACACAACCAACGCCTTAAAACTATGCCGTTCGTTACATTGGTGAATTTGTCGGGACTGAAATCATAGAAATCCTTGAATATGGACTGTTTGATTATCTCGCTGTGCAACGCCGCAACGCCGTTTACGCTGTGAGAGCCGTAAACGCTGAGGTTTGCCATCTTTATTCTGTCGTGCTCGATTATCGCCATCCTTGAAATCTTTGCCCATTCGCCGGGATATTTATTCCAAAGTTGCTCGCACATGCGCCTGTTGATTTCCTGGATTATGGAGTGTATTCTCGGCACGGTCCTCTGCACGAGGTCCTCTGACCACGTTTCAAGCGCTTCCGCCATTACCGTATGGTTGGTATACGCGCAAGTAGCCGTGGTGATTGCCCAGGCGTCCTCCCAATTGTAGTAATATTCGTCGATGAGAATACGCATGAGCTCCGGAATAGCCATTGCGGGGTGCGTATCGTTTAAATGAATTGCGGCATACTTAGGCAAATCTCTCAAGTCGCCGTATCTGTGCCTGTGGTCGTCCACAATATTCTGAAGTGAAGCCGAACACAGGAAATACTGCTGTTTAAGCCTCAAAGATTTGCCGTTCGTATGCGAATCCGAAGGATAAAGCACCTTCGTGAGCAGATCGGCGTCGTTATCGTCGGTCATTGCCTGATAATAATCGCCCTGCGAGAATAACTTCATGTTAAAGTCCTGCACGGGTTTCGCCTTCCAGAGCCTGAGTACGGAAACTGCTTCGCTGTCTTTGCCGGAAATCATCATGTCGTACGCGACGGCTTCAATGTCCTTGGTGTCGGAATAGGTTATCTTCATTCCGTTGTCGATCCACTGCTCTTCCACCCTTCCGTTGAAGCGAACGATAAAGGATTTATCGCTTCTTTGCGTAAGCCACGTTTCTCCGCCGGGCAACCACACATCGGGCAATTCGGTCTGCCAACCGTCAACTATTTTTTGTTTGAACAGACCGTACTCATATCTGAGCGAATACCCCATCGCGGGATAATTGCCCGTTGCAAGCGCGTCCATAAAGCACGCCGCAAGCCTTCCCAAACCGCCATTACCTAATCCGGCGTCGGGTTCGAGTTCATACAGATCTTCCAGCGAAACTCCGTATGAAGATATTACTTTTGAAAAAACTTCGGTAGCGTTCAGATTATACAAATTGTTTTTAAGCGAACGCCCCAAAAGAAATTCCATACATAAGTAATAGACTCTCTTTGCCCTTTTTGCCTTGCACAAATTCCTAAACTGCTGTCGTTTCTGCAATAAAATATCCCTTACGCTCATGACAACAGCTTTGTAAAGTTGTTCTTTGGAAGCCTCAACGGGCGTTACCCCGTAATATCTCGCAAGTTTTCCCTTTACGAGCGTCTGGACTTCCTTTTCGGTAATAACCGTATTACTCATTACGTTCTCCTGTATGTTAAAAAATTATTTAAGCATTTCCAAATAAAGATCTTCGTAGTCCTTAGCGGATTTACGCCAGCTGAAATCAGTCGTAGCGGCGCGGTATCTAAGTTTTGACCACTCCTTCTTATTTTTATAATCTTTAACGGCCTGCCTGATCACGTAAAGCATATCGTGAGCGTTGTAATTGCTGAACGTATACCCGTTCTCAAGCGGCTTGATGCTGTCGTACAAACCGCCCGTCTCCCTTACTATGGGAACGGTCGCATATCTGCACGCGATCATCTGCGAAAGCCCGCAAGGCTCCGACTTGGAAGGCATAAGGAATATATCCGAGCCCGAATAAATCTTCCTCGAAAGGTCGCCGTTGAACACGATATTCGCGCTAACCTTGTCGGGATATTTCTGCGCGAGCGAGCGGAAGAAAGACTCATACTGATAATCGCCCGTGCCGAGTATTACAAGCTGGATATCATCCTGCAACGCTTCCTCGATGACATTCGTCACGAGGTCAAGTCCCTTATGGGAAACAAGGCGCGAAATCATGGAAATTATCGGCGTATCGGGTTTTACGGGCAGATTGAGCATCTTCTGAAGCTCTTTCTTGCAAACCGCCTTACCGCTCATGTCGTCGGGCGTAAAGTTTGCGAAAAGATGCGTATCCAGCTCGCAATTATATCCGACGTCGTCTATGCCGTTGAGTATTCCGCGAAGCTTGAACGCGTTGTTCCTTATGATGGGATCGAGCCCGTGCGCATAATAAGGGTCTTTGATCTCCTCCGCGTACTTGGGGCTGACCGTCGAAAATCTTTCGCAAACCTCAATCGCGCCCTTCATGAGGTTTATGGAGTTGTTGTATTCCACCAGATACTGATATTTTCCGTAAATATCGAACAGCGACGAGAGAATGTCAAGAGAATACTGTCCCTGATATTCTATGTTGTGTATCGTGAAAAGTGCCCTGATGAATTGATATTCTTCCCTGAAGCAATAATTTGTCTTGAGGTAAATCGCCGCAAGAGCCGCCTGCCAATCGTGGCAGTGCATTACTTCGGGATAGAAATTCAAAAACGGCATGATTTCCAACACGGCACGCGAGAAGAAAGCAAATCTTTCGCCGTCGTCGAAATATCCGTAGCACCCGGGACGCTTGAAGTAAAATTCGTTATCGATAAAATAGAATATCACTCCGTCCTTCTCATACGAGAACACGCCGCAGTATTGGTTTCTCCAGGCGAGGTGCACATACAGATTGCCCAAATATGTAAACTTATCCCTGAATTCCTTTTTGATGTCGGAATACAGGGGAATTACAACCCTCACGTCGAATTTTCCCGTAGCGGCAAGCGCTTTGGAAAGCGAGCCTATAACTTCCGCAAGTCCGCCCGTCTGAATGAAAGGCGTAGCCTCGGACGCAACGAAGAGAATTTTCTTCTTGCCCTGAAGCACGGGCTCTTCGGCCTTTTTAACTTCCGCAGTTTGTTTTTTGGTCTGTGCAGTTTTCTTTGCCGCAGGTTTAGCGGCGGTTTTTTTGGTATTAGATGCAGCCATGTTTCCCCTCTTATCCTTTTATATTATATTTTGGAACCCTTGCTGATGAAATAAGGTTGCTGTTCGCAGCCCGCAAGCGTCCTGCCGCTGCCGATCGTACTGTCTTTGTCGCTGACGACGTAAGCAAGTTTGCAATTTTCGCCTATTGCGTTTTCGCTCATTATTATGCAATTTTTGAGCACAGCGCCCTTCCCTACTTTGACGTTGCGGAAGATTATGCAGTTTTCAACCGTACCTTCTATGAGGCAACCGTCGTGGATAAGCGAATTTTTAACCTTTGCCGTATCGGTAAATTTTGCGGGAGGCGCGTCGTTGACCTTCGTGTAAACGTCGCGGTCGCCGAAAATTTCCTGCCTTACGTCCTTATTGAGGAGATCCATATTGGCCTTGAAATATGAAGCCAACGAATCTATACTGCAATAATATGCGTCAAGCTTGTATCCGTACACTCTTCCGGCCTTGACCGAAGGAAGAAGCAGATCCTTTGAAAAGCTCGTATACCCCCTCGAAATAGCCGTCTGCAATGCGCCCAGCAGGAAGGACGTGCGCGCAACAAATACGTTTATGTAATATTTCTGAACGCCGCTGCCCTTTATGTTTACGTCGAGCGACTTGACTTTCCCGTCTTTAGCCGTCTCAAGCTGGATGTATTCACGGCGCGCGCCGCAATCATGCTCGTGATAAACCAATGTGAAATCCGCATTGGAGGCGGCGTGCTGCTCAACTACCTTGCTGTAATCAAGCTTGTAAACCGCGTCGCTGTCCGCAATTACCACAAAATCCTCTTTGCTCTTTTTGAGGAAAGCCATCGCGCCCTTCAACGCTTCGAGGCGATTTTTGTAGAGCGCTTCGCTCTCGTCGCTGTAAGGCGTGAGAAGAATAAGCCCTCCTTCCTTTCTCGCCAGATCCCACTCCTTGCCGGAGCCGAGATGATCCATAAGCGATTGATAGTTGCTGTTGGTTATCATTCCGACCGTGGTAATGCCGGAATTTACCATATTAGAAAGTGCGAAATCAACCAAGCGGTATCTTCCGCCGTAAGGAATGGAACCTTTGGATCTTACCTTGGTAAGCTCGGGTACCTGTTCGTCGTTTATACTTGAAAAAATAACGCCAACCTTAGATGTCATTTTTTTATCCCCCTTATACGCTCTTATCTACAATTTCGCCTGCCGCAACTTTGCTATTGTTGCTGACGCAAACACCTCTTCCGAGGACGGTTATACCGCTCGTTTTGCCCTCAACCTTGCAAGCTTCGGCCTTTTCCGCGCCGACAACCGCCTTCTCTCCGATAGTTACTTCCTCGTCGATTATGGCGTAATTTACCTGCGCGCCGGCTTTTACAACGGTATTGCCCATGAGCACGCTGTCCTTTACGACCGCGCCCTTTTCAATCACGCAGTTGGTGCCTATTACGGAATTTTCAACCGTGCCCTCGATCTCGCAACCGTTGGCGATCATGGAATTGACCACGTCGCCTTCAACGTATGCGGGAGGCGCAAGCGGGCTCCTCGAATGAATTACGCGGTCGTTATCGCGAAGCTCGAAGTTGGGAACGGCGCCCAGCAGATCCATATTCGCTTCCAGAAGCGAAGTTATCGTGCCGACGTCCTTCCAATAGCCTTCGAACCTGTAAGAATACATCTTTTCGCCCGCGTTGAGCATTGTAGGCAATATGTTTTTACCGAAATCCTTTTCGGAATTGGGGTCTTGCTCGTCCAACTCCAGATATTTGAAGAGTTTTGAAGCCGTGAATATGTAAATACCCATAGAAGCCAAATCGCTCTTGGGCTGCTTGGGCTTTTCTTCAAACTCGTAGATGGAGCCGTCGGGATTGGTATTGAGAATACCGAAACGCGAAGCTTCCTTCATGGGCACCTGCATGCACGCAATCGTGCAATCCGCACCCGTCTCCTTGTGCGCGGTAAGCATCTTGTCGTAGTCCATTTTATAAATATGGTCGCCCGAAAGTATGAGCACATACTCGGGATCGTACATCTTCATAAAACGGATATTCTGATAGATGGCGTTCGCCGTGCCCTTGTACCATGACGTATCCTTCTTTGCCTCGTAAGGCGAAAGAATATGTACGCCGCCGAAAGTTCTGTCGAGATCCCACGGCTGGCCGTTTCCAACATACTCGTTGAGAACGAGCGGCTGGTACTGAGTAAGTACGCCTACCGTGTCAATGCCGGAGTTGATACAGTTTGAAAGAGGAAAATCTATTATCCTGTACTTCGCACCGAACGATACGGCGGGCTTTGCTATGTTACTCGTCAAAGCGTACAGTCTGCTTCCCTGTCCGCCCGCAAGCAACATTGCAACACATTCCTTTTTTCTT
>CANREQ010000003.1 GCA_947629695.1 uncultured Clostridia bacterium
TCATTTCGACCGAAGACGGGCGAAAGTAGGGCGACGGCCCCTTGGCGCCCCTTAAAACTAAGGGGAGCTGTCGCCGTAGGCGACTGAGGGGATTTCTTCCAAAAATAATGCCGCACCTCGCCCGTATTGCAGTTGCAATTTTAATTACGCACCGATTATATCACGCCTTCCCGCCCTCGTCAACAGATGAGGGGTGGTTGGCGGAGGCGGATCATGCGTTTGGCGGAAAGCCGCGCTTCAAAACAGCGGGGCGAATAACTTCAGCCCGCCCCTCACGACGCGGCGCAGGGCGGAAATCTCTTTGTCGCAAATCTCCGCGCTCAACGCCAAAGTCCTTTCAAAATCGCTTGCCGCGAGCGCGGTAATTTCCCCGCCGACCCAAACCCCGCACTCGTAGTTGAGCCTCATGGAGCGGAAATCGAAGTTGTAGCTCCCCAAAAGCGCTTCACCGTCGCACACCACGCACTTCGCGTGCATAAATCCCGGCTTGAAGCGGTAAATTCGTACGCCGCTCTTTATAAGCGCCGCGGCGTAGGTGAGGGAAAGCTCGAACGTTATCTTCTTATCGGGTATTTCGGGAATGACGACGCGCACCCGCACGCCCTTCCCCGCCGCATAGACGAGCGCGTCCTTCAGCTTTTCCCCCACGCACAGATAGGGCGTGAAGATATACACCCGCTCCTGTGCGGAATAGATCTTGGCGGTGATAAGCTCCTCGCAACAGCCGTCGATATTGGCGGGCCCGTCGGCAACTATCCGCACTTTTCTCCCTTCCGCGTCCCCGCGGTTTCCCGCGGCAACGCCACTGTTTTTCCCCGCGGATTTGCGGCTATCCCCGCCGTCGCAGTGGTTATTTCTTTCAACGTTTTCCCCCAAGTCCGTATTTTGGGAGAGCGCGGGCACTTCCCGCCCGTAAAAATCGGCGAAAAAGATGCCCTCGCAGCGCGCCGCGATCTCCCCCGTTAGCATTACGCCGCCGTCCTTCCAATAGCCGTGGGGAGAGGTGATGTTTGCGTATTCGTCGGCTATGTTCACGCCGCCCAAAAACACCGCGCGGCCGTCGGTTACGGCTATTTTTCTGTGGTTGCGGCAGTTAAGGCGGCTGACGGGGAAGGGCAGAAGTTTGTTGAAAACCTTCACGCCCGCGCCCATTGCGGCAAGCCTTTTCAAGTCCTTTACGGGTGCGCGCGACGCGCTCCCCAGCCCGTCGTACACTATAAAGACCCGCACGCCCCGCTCCAAAGCTTCTTTGAGCCCGGCGTACAGCCTGTCCCAGACCTGCCCGCGGGAGATGATATAAAACTCCAGCAATACGCGCTTTTTTGCCTCGGCGACGCATTCCGTCAGCCTTTCCAGATAGCGCGCGCCGTCCTCGAAGTACTCGCAACCGTCGTATGCGGACAGGGGAGGAGGGAGAGCAGGTTCCCGCTTTTGCTCCCCGCCCGTGCAGGAAAACGCGTACAAGATCGCCCCGACGGCGGGCAGGGCGGCGATGAGCGCGAGCCACGCGCATTTATAATCCCCCCGCCCGTCGCCGAGCAGTAAAAAGAGCGCGGCTATGAGGGATATGAGATACGCGCCCGCCGCGCCCAGCGCGGCGGGCAAAAGGGAGTGCAGATAAAAGCATAAAAAAATTATTGCCGTGAAAATTACGGCAATAACGAGAATGCAGAAAAACAGTCTGGAAAATACAAACTTTACCATGCGCACGGCAAACTCTACCTTAAAATCACTTTATGTACAAAAGATTTTAAAGTATGAGCTTTAAAACGGTCATCTCGCTGGCATGTGCGGCGGCGTCTGCGCGCGCGGAGAGGAGCGCGGCCAAATCGTACTCCGTAAGCACGTTCTTTTCGAAGTTGGACAGATCTATCGCCTCGTGCACGAGCATGTTGATGGCCGTCTCTATATACCCGAACCCGTCGGTCACGGCGTACACCTTGAGGTTTTTCTCGAACAGGAAGGACATATCGAGGTTGACGTTTATCATCGAAAAGCCTGCAAACACCATATCTTTCCGCCTTGCGACGACGCTCGCTGGCACCGAAGAGGGCAGTTTGCAGCAGGTGGTGTAAATGACCGCGTCGCAACACTCGCCGCTGGTCGCGTTGTTTATGTTTGCGGTAAGAGAATCGTCCGCGGGATAGGCGTAAAACACGCCGCTCCTGTTCAGCCTTTCTATGTTCTGCGGATAGTTGTCTATGACTATGGGCACGAGCTTGTGGTACATGGCGACCTGCGCCAGCACCGAGCCCAAAAACCCGCCGCCTATTATTCCCACGCGCCCGCCTGCGGAGAGATTGAGGTTATCGTAAATATTTTCCGCCAAAGCGACGTGTTCTATGCACAGCGCGTGCATATCGTCCACGCTTTCGGGGATAACGGAGACGTTGGAGTAATCGCAAACGACGAAATCGCGCAAAAATCCGTCGAAGTCGTCGCCGGCAAGCTGTACGTTTTCGCACTCGTAGCGGTTGCCCGACTTGCACGCAAAGCATTTCCCGCACGGGAGGACGGCGTTTAAATACACGCGCGCGCCCTTTTCCAGCCCGTAGCACGCTTCGCCCGTCTCCACTACGATGCCTATCGCAAACCTGCCTATCGTCTTGGGATAGCGTATGGGCTTGAAGCCCGTGTAGCAGAAAGCGTCGTAGTTGGAAAGCAACACGTGCGAGATTTTTACTTTGACCTGGTTGGGGCCTATTTCAACCTGTTTCTGAGGCCTGTTTTCGAGGAGGCGTTTGCCTAACAATACCCAATTATCCATACGCATTTATTATACGACGGGCGGGGAAATAAATCAATCCTTTTGTAAAAATTTAAATAAAATAAGCTCTTCGGCTTTTTTTGGGCGCAAAATTTGCAATTGGACGAAAAATCGATTGACTTTGCCCGTCTTATTCATTATAATAATTTAGCATTTATAATGAAAATCACAGCGAGGTGAAGATATGAAGCCCGATATACATCCCGATTATCACGAAGTTACGGTAGTATGCGCGTGCGGAGCGACTTTCAAGACGGGTACGACGAAGAAGGTCGATACGCTCAAGGTGGATATATGCAACAAATGCCATCCTTTCTTTACCGGCAAGCAGAAGCTTGTCGATACGGGCGGCCGTGTTGATAAATTCAAGAAAAGATACAATATCTGATTGTAAAAAGCGGCCGCAAAATGAGTTTTTGGGGCCGTTTTTGATTTTTTAAAGGATTATGGCGGAAAAAAAGCAAAAGCGCATGTGTTCCACCGTCGGCGGACAGGCCGTGATGGAAGGCGTGATGATGATGGGGAAAACTTCATATTGCATAGCCGTGCGCGATCCCGAGGGGAATATACAGGTGGAAAGGACCCGCTTAAAGCCCCGCTCGGTCTTTTCGCGCATACCTTTTGTGCGCGGCGTGGTGAATATGGTCTCCTCGCTCGTGCGGGGGATGAAGGCTTTGACGCGCAGTACCGAGGTGTACGCCTCCGACGACGATGAAGAGCCGGGCAAGGTGGAAAAGTGGTTTGCGGAAAAACTCAACCTCGATTTCCTCCACGTCATAACGATAGCCGCGACGGTGTTGGGCGTCGCGCTCGCGATAGCCTTGTTCGTATGGCTTCCCAACTTCTTGACGGGCCTTTTGAAGGGGTGGTTCCCCTCCCTTGCGGGCACCGTTTGGGAGTTTCTGATTTTGGGCGTGCTCAAACTCGCGATCTTTTTGGGCTACCTCGGGCTGATTCTCCTGTTAAAGGATATAAAACGGCTTTACCGCTATCACGGGGCGGAGCACAAGACGATAAACTGCTACGAGCACGGCCTTCCCTTGACGCGCGAGAACGTGATGAAATGCTCCCGCATACACGACAGGTGCGGCACATCCTTTTTGTTTATAGTGCTCATCATAAATATAGTCATCATCGGGGTGGTCAATTGGGCGCTCAAAGTGCACACCATAACCCCCTCGGTTTTGCAGGTGCTCGCTAAAATAGGCATAGAGATAGTTCTTTTGCCCGTAATAGCGGGAGTATCTTATGAAATTTTAAAGCTTTTGGCGCACTTCCACGGGCCCATTTCCACGGCATTGAAGTCGCCCGGCATGCTCCTCCAGAAGGTGTTTACCACGCGGGAGCCGGACGGGGAAATGATAGACGTGGCGATAGCAGCTTTCAACGCCGCTATGGAGATGGACGCGGACCCCGCGCTCGCGGAGACGAAATTCGTGACGGGCGGGCTTATAAAGGACTTGCTCGCCGCGACCAAGAAGCAGTTTGCGCAAAACGGGATAGACGAAAGCGACGCGGAATGGATATATTCGCTCACCCTCGGCATTCCGAGGAGCGAGCTGGGACAAACCCGCAAGGTCATGCCCGCGGAGCTGAGAAAGATAGACGGAATAGTGCGGGAGAGGCTGACGGGCCGACCCCTTTGGTATATAATAGGCGACGTGGATTTCTGCGGCTGTAAGATAAAGGTGGACGAGCGCGTGCTCATTCCACGCCCCGAGACGGAGGAGATGACGGCCCAGGCCATAAAACTTATCGAAGAGGGCGACAAAGTGCTGGACCTTTGCACGGGAAGCGGCTGTATAGCCGTGGCCATCGCCAAGCACTGCAGGGATAAGCGCGTGCAGGTGACGGCGGCGGACGTTTCGGACGCGGCTATCATGGTCGCTTCGGACAACGCCAATTACAATTCCGTATCCGTCACGTTTGTGCAGAGCGATTTGTTCGCGCGCGTGCACGGCAGATTCAACATGATAATATGCAACCCGCCGTACATCAAAACTTCGGAGATAGCGAAGTTGCAGAAAGAGGTTAAGGATTTCGAGCCCCGCATAGCCCTTGACGGCGGCGACGACGGGCTGGATTTTTACAGGCGGCTTTCCAAGGAAGTTTCCCGCTACATGGTGCGGGGCGGCATGCTCGTCATGGAAGTGGGCGAGGGGCAGGCGGAGGCCGTGCTCAAGCTGTTTGAAAAGCGCGACTACGCTATGGTCGGCAAGGATATAAACGGAGTTGACAGGTTTTTGAAGATCGCGTTCTGACGGCCGTACGGGCGCAGGACAAAGGGATGATTTCCGCGCGGCATTGCCCGTGCGGAAAATTTTTAGGGTAACTTATGGCAATCGGAGCAAAGACTGAGGAGATCTATAAAAGATATACGGCGCTCACCGCCCGCCTGTCGGACGGGTCGCTTGCCGCGGGCAGCGCGGAGTGGGCGCAGGTAGCGAAGGAGCAGGCGGAACTTGCCCCGGCCGCCGAAAAATACGATGAATACAGGCGCATAAGCGGCGCGCTGGAAGAGGCGGAAAATGGACTCGACGGGGAAAAGGACGCCGCAATGAGGGAGCTCTTTTCCGAGGAGATACAATCGCTCAAAAAGCGGCTGGAAGAGATTGAGGGGGAGCTTAAAATTCTCCTTTTGCCCAAGGACAAAAACGACGACAGGAACTGCATCGTGGAAATACGCGGCGGTGCGGGCGGCGAGGAAGCGGCCCTGTTCGCCGCGGAGCTGTACCGTATGTACGTAAATTACTGCGAAAAGCACCGCCTCAAGGTGGAGATAGTGGACGAAAACTCCACCGAGCTGGGCGGGGTCAAGGAAGTGGTTTTCAACGTGACGGGCAAGGACGCGTACAAACAGCTCAAATTCGAAAGCGGCGTGCACCGCGTCCAGCGCGTTCCGGAAACGGAGTCGCAGGGGCGCGTCCACACATCCACCGCAACGGTCGCCGTGCTCCCCGAGGCCGAGGACGTGGAAGTGGAAATACGCGACGAGGACGTGAGGATAGACGTGTACCGCTCTTCCGGCGCGGGCGGGCAAAAGGTCAACAAGACGGAGACCGCGATAAGGCTCACGCATATCCCGACGGGCATAGTCGTCACCTGCCAGGACGAGCGCAGCCAGCTAAAGAACAAGGAAAAGGCGTACAAGGTGCTTCGCTCCCGCCTGTACGATCATTACAACGGGCTCAAAAACAGCGAGCTCGGCGAGAAGCGCAAATCGCTCGTCGGCACGGGCGACAGGTCGGAGCGCATCCGCACGTATAACTTCCCCCAAGGCAGGGTCACGGACCACAGGATAGGCCTGTCGCTCTTCAATATAGAGGGCTTTATGGCGGGGGATTTAGAGGAAATGACCGAGGCTTTGGCCGTCGCCGAGAGGGAGAGGCTCCTCGCGGGCGGGGAAGAGTGATTTTTACCCGCATTTACGGCGCGGACGGGCAAAAGAGGAGTTAAAATTTCCGAAAGTTGACAGATTTGCGGAAAGGGTGTATAATAGGCGTATGAAGAGAAATCAATCGGCGGAAGATTATCTGGAAACAATACTTCTTCTGTCAAAACAATTGGAATACGTGCATCAGGTAGAGGTCGCCCGTGCAATGGGCGTGACCCAGCCCGCCGTGCAAAAGGCGCTGAAAATTTTGGAGGGCAACGGTTACATAAAGTGGGACGGCCTGCACATATACCTCACCGAAGGCGGCAAAATATACGCCGAGGACGTGTATTGCAAGCACTGCACCATACGGCGGTTTTTGGAGCTTCACGGGGTAAATTCCGCGGACGCGGACGCGGACGCGTGCGAAATGGAGCACGTCATTTCCCCCGCAACCATGCAGATGATGAAAGATTTCGTAAACAAAAACGGATGACTATAATTAAATCCCCGCCTGAGTATGCGGGGATTTTTGCTCAAATTTTTCTAAGGCGCGCTTTTGCCTTGCGGCGCTTATGATTTTGTTTGCGGCGCGGATATTCCACGCCCGTTTTTTTATTGTGAAGTTATCAATCCGCCGCTATTTCAGCCGGGCAGTTTGGATTGGGCGCGGCGGGGCTCATTCAACCTCATAGATATTTTCTATCAGGCCGCCGCTTAAGCGGACGGCGAAGTATTTTATTGAGAATAAATTGGATTTTAACGGGTAACACAGCCCCGCCACGCGCGTTTCGGGCGAGCGGAGAGAAGGGTGGGCAAGATAAAATTTTTCGGGCGGGACGGTGACCTCGGTAAATTCCCCCAAAAATGAGGGAAGTGCGTCCGCTTTCGGCTTTAACTCTTCGCCGAGGTATTTTGCGAAGCCGGCGCGGTGCAGGACGCTTTCGAAAAACGCAAAGTGAATGATGTCCTCATCGGGCGGGGCGTACTCCTTGGCCGTACTGCTCTCCGGACGCATGCTTTCGCCGTCGTAGCAAAACGTGCAGTCCGCTACGATCTTCGCGCAGGTCGCATACGGCACGCGCACGCGCAGTTTTTCGCCCGTCTCCCAGCTCTCAACGGGGTTGACAAACACCTGCTTTCCGCTTTCGGAGATGACGGCGAGGCACCCCTCGCCCTCGATGAACAGCGCGCCGCGTCCGCCTATCTGCCCCTCTTTCATCGTGGCGGACGAAAACTCGCGGGGGAGGGGATATTGCAAGGCGCATTTGCCCTCCACGACAAGACAGGGGCGGCCGCCGTTAAGAATAAGTGTGGCGAGGTTGCCGCAATAGCGCGCCTGTGCGACTACAAAAACGCCCCCGTCACAGCTTGTATAACGGCAGATATTTACCACCGCGTCCCCATCGGTGAGGTACACGTCCGCAAAATCGGGCGGGCAGGAGAAAAACCCGTCGTCTATGAAAAAATGCAGTGGTTTAAGCGCACTGCCGGGGATTACCTCACACAAAACGCGTTCTTTGTCCGTCTCGAAAAATTTTCCGAAGCCGTCTATGACCCCTGCGTAAACCCCGTCGAGCCTGAGACCAGCGGGCTCTTGGGAAAGAAAATAGATCCTCATAACCCCTCCTTAAAATATATGCGGGTTATCGTATGTATTAAAATACTTTTTTATGTCAATACCCGTTGCAGATACTTTTATTCGGAGGCGAATTATGAATAAAATCAACGGCTACACCAAGGAAGAGGCGGAAAGTCTTGTAAAGTACGTGTGCGACGGCAAGGGGAAGGGCAAGACGTTGACGCAGATTTTCGGCGAATACGCCGCCAAATCGGGAAGGGCGCGGGGAAGCGTGCGCAATTATTACTACGCGCTTTTGCGCAGTACGGATAACGAGCAGGTCAAAGAGATACTCAAGGACACTCAGTTAAAGGCCGAGGACGTGCGCCCCTTTACCGAGGAGGAGACGGATAAAATTTTAAAGGCCATTTTGGAGCAGAAGAGCCGCGGCGTTTCCGTGCGCAGGGCGGTTCTGAACCTGTCCGGCGGGGACGACAAACTCATGCTCCGCTATCAGAACAAATACCGCAACGTCATGAGCAAACAGCCCGAAAGGATAGAAAAGATAATGAAGGATTGCGGCTATTCCTCTCCGGATAAAGGCAGGGCGCAGATAGAGGAGAGGATAAACGCGCTGTACGACGAGCTCGCAAGCTCCTTAAAAGAGGAAAACAAGCGGCTGACCGCGCTCGTTAAAAAGCTTACGGACGAAAATTTCCTTTTGAAATTGCAGGTCAAAAATTTACAGGCCTGAGGCATTTCCACTTATACCCCCCCCGGGCGGAGAGCCGGTGACAAGTAAAATTTTACAGTCATAACATTTTGCGTATACTCTCATACTGTTTTTAAAGGGGGAGCGCGTCGCCTTTTATATGCGGCGCACTTTCCCGAAGGGGAGTAATATGGAAAAATTTATCTTTGGGCTCGCCTTGGGTATGGCGGGCGGCGCACTTCTGGTTGCCAATAACTGTAAACTGAGGAACCTCGTCAAGAAAAATCAGGAAGATATCATGGCGAAGGCGGAGCAGTATATAGATAAAAAGCTCGGGGAGTGCACCGGCGCAGACGAAAGCGACGAAAAGCAGGAAGCTTGACCTATTGCGATCCGTACAAAGGGGCGGCGCGGCGATTTTTTAAATCGCCGCGCCGCTTTTCGCTTGCGCGCGCGGCCGCGAAATTTTATTTCGCGGCCGCATATTACGGGGTCTACGCTTATTTACATCATTTTTGCCCCTACTATATCGTCCAAAACTATGCCCGTGAAATATATCCGGGCAATAAAAAATAAGTATTTGACATATCGGCGCGCGTCATTTATAATTTATTTATCGGATAATTCCAGGTAAAGAGAGGAAAAATTTATGAACGGATATTTGAAATTGACGGCCAAATGGGATAAAGTATTTCCCAAGAGCGACTCTGTGGACCACGAAAAGGCGGTTTTCCATAACCGCTACGGCATATATCTGGCGTGCGACGTGTATCGCCCCAAGGGAAAGGAGGGCAAGCTCCCCGCGATAGCCGTGTGCGGCCCTTTCGGCGCGGTCAAGGAGCAATCGTCCGGCCTCTACGCGCAGGAGCTGGCAAAACGCGGATACCTTGCAATAGCCTTCGACCCCTCTTTTACGGGCGAGAGCGGCGGCGAGCCGAGGTTTGTGGCTTCCCCCGACATCAACACCGAGGATTTTTGCGCGGCTGTGGATTATCTCTCCTGCCGCGAGGACGTTGACGCGGATAAAATAGGCGTCTTGGGCATATGCGGTTGGGGCGGAATGGCCGTAAACGCGGCCGCAATGGATACGCGCATAAAGGCGACGGTCGCTTCGACTATGTACGACATGACGCGCGTCAACGCCAAAGGGTATTTCGACGCGGCGGACAGCGAACAGGCGAGGTATGAAACAAAACAGGCGTTGAATGCCCGCCGCACGGCCGATTACAAGGAGGGTTATTACGAGCTCGCGGGCGGCGTTGTCGATCCGCTCCCCGATGACGCTCCTTTCTTCGTCAAGGATTATTACGATTATTACAAGACAAAGCGCGGCTATCACGCCCGCTCGCTGAACAGCAACGGCGGCTGGAATATGACTTCCGCGCTGTCCTTTATCAATATGCCCATTCTTAGTTACAGCAACGAGATAAGGAGCGCCGTTTTGCTCGTCCACGGGGACAAGGCGCACTCCTGCTATTTTTCAAAGGACGCATACGCCGCGATGACAAAGGGCTCCGCATATGCGGCAAATAAGAGGCTGCTCCTGATCCCAGGCGCGGTGCACACCGACTTGTACGACAGGCTCGATATTATCCCTTTCGGCGAGATAGACTCCTTCTTCAAGGAATATCTCAAATGAAAAAATTCCGCCTTTTCGCGATATTTGCAGTTGCGCTTGTGCTTTGCCTTTGCGCGCCGTTTGCCGCCTGCGCCGGCGGGGAAACAGGCGGCGGGGATACATCAGGCGCGTCGGAAGAAGAGGACGAGCAACGGACAGATTCCGTACTCCCCGAAGAGGGCGGAAGTGCGGACAAAAATACGGGAGACGAGATAATGGACGAAATTTTTCTCACGGTCAACGGCCGTAAAATTTGCGTAAAAACAGAGGACAATCAAGCGACGAGGGCGCTTAAAGAGATATTGAAGCAGGGCGATATCACCTACACCGCAAGCGATTACGGCGGGTTCGAGAAGGTGGGCGCGCTTGGGTTTTCTCTCCCGGCGGAAGATAAGCAGATGACGACGGAGGCGGGCGACGTCATACTCTATTCGGGCGACCGGATCGTGCTTTTTTACGGGAGCAATTCGTGGAGCTACACGCGGATAGGCCGTGTGAGCGGGATCTCCACAGACGAGTGGAAGGGCATTTTGACTTCCGCCAATCCCCTCGTGATAAAAATCAGCCTCTGATTCCCCCCCTTTTTTTAATGCGGTGAAGGCGGAAAGTTAAATCGGGTAAGCTTTGCAAAAATTTAAATAACTTAATAAAAATTTCGGCCGAAGCCGCAGATTTCGCATACGCAATCTGCGGCTGTTTTTGATTTACGCTTGACGATACAAATAAATTTTACATTTTTTGTAAAAAACTGTTGACAAAATTAGTAAAATATTTTATAGTGTAAAAAAGGAGAAGGAAATGTTAAAAGAGCGTTTGAAAGAAATGGATATAAGGATTACCGAACTTTCGGAATACTTACACATATCACGCCCCACCATGTATAAGTTTATAGAATGTTACGATTCCAAACAATTTAAGGCCATAAATCAAGAAGTGCTTAAATTGTTCAATTATATTGCGGAAAACGAGCTTATAGGTAAAAGAGGCGTTATTACGTATATTTTAAACATGAATGTTTCGCAGGAATTTTCCGACAATGCCGAAATCAAGGCAATCGAATTTTTGAAAAACAATCCGGATTCAAAGAAAAGCAAATTTATTAAAGAATGCGTGACGAGCGAAACATTCGACAAAATTATCTTTTATTTGATTGATATTTTACCTGTTTTGCATAAGAGTAAACCGGATTCTAAAGAAGAAAAACTGATTGCGCCTTATAAGGAGCTTTTAAATAAAATACAAAATTTTGAAATATAGGAGAAAATATTATGGAAAGATCGCTTTATATCGAAAATTACAGAAATATAGGTATTGATTCAAGTAAGAAGTTGATACTTAACAGAACAGCCGAAAGCGACAAAATGGGTAATCTTGTTATTTTGATAGGGGAAAACAATTCGGGCAAGTCAAATGTTTTGGATGCAATCGAGACATTCGGCACGCAAAAATTTCAGCAAAAAGACGAGACTACTTTGGATTACTCCCCTGAAAAGAAAGTGCCCAAAATATCTTTGGTGTGCAAGGTCGGCGAAGAAGAGTTTTACAGCTTCGGGATAGATTCCGCCGGGAAGATTTATCCAAGACACACGCTTTCTGACGGGGTCGATGCCGAGGCGGATTTTATAGACAAACAAACGATATCGGAGTTTGTTCACGAGATTCAAAATAAAATCGGGCAATATAATCTTAAAGACGAGCAATTGCAATTTTATTTACTAAAACTTTCGGAAGCGCAAGAGCCTATCGATAACAAGTTTCTCGAGGAAATCATAAAGGCAATCAGCGAAAGAGTCGATTATGTTTCAAGAAATAATTTATCGGGATTAAAACAGATATTCTATAATATTTGCAACAGTAATAAATTTATAAATACCACTTTATCGAATTTTTATCTGAAACGCGAAAAAGATATAAAGGAAAAAGCCGCCCGCATAAAAGTGCTTTATAAAGAGAAATACGGGTATGAGCTGGTTCCCAAAGTGTACAGGTATACAAATTCTCAAATCAGAACTTCCGATTTGTCGAACAAGCAGGGCAATCAATTTATCTATAAAGTATTGCATGCTATCGGCATATCGCCGGAAGAGATTACCAATGTTTATGCGTCATTCAATAAAACGCAGAGCCGAGGTATTTTGAATACCGAAGAGGACAAACTGAATAAGCTTTTGGTTAAAGTTGCGGATGATTTCAATGCCGTTTATTTCCGCGGAATAAAGCAACCCGGCGAAGAATACCGCTTCAGGTTTAATCTTGAAAGCACCAATATCTTTTTTTCCATATATCGTGGGAATAAGGACCTTAACCTCGATTATCAATCAACCGGTTTTGCCTGGTTCTTTAATCTGTATTTCAATTTATTATGTAATAATTCATTGAAAACCGGCGACATAATAATTATGGACGAGCCCGCCACCAATTTACATATAGGCGGACAAATCGAATTGAGAAAATTTTTGAAAACTTTTGCCGTAAACAACGGTATTACTTTGGTGGTGGCAACGCATTCACCATTTCTTATCGATTTGGATTATCTGGATGAAATAAGGTTAATATCACGGCAAGGCGAAAATGCGGAAATTTACAATGATTTCAATGCTTTAACCGATGATGCACCGGATACATTATCCCCTATAAAACGCAGTTTAACCGTCAATAATCACGTTTTGCTTGATCCCGATGTTAAAGTAATTTTCGTGGAGGGCATAACAGATTATAACTATATGGTTACGTTCAAAAGGATTCTCGATAAAGGGGAACTTGTATTCTTACCCATAAACGGTTTGGGCAAAAACGATGATAATCTGAATAAACGTCATATCGAAATAGTAAAAGCTTTACAGCAGATAAAAAAGCACGGCCCCATTCTAATGGTGGACGGTGACGGTGCAGGCAAAGCGATCAAAGATTTTTGCGCCGACAAGAATACCGAGTTGAAAGTATTTGCTTTGAATGAAGCGGACCCGTCGTTTGTTACAATCGAAAGTCTGTTCAATGAAGCCGACAACGCGAAATTCGGGCTTAAAAATGCAGACGGCACACCTAATAAACATTCTTCGGTTTCATCCGTATTGAAAACTTTTGCCAAGAGCGACGATTTTTCAAAAACGACGGTAAATAATTTCAAAAAGCTGTTCTCATTCATCGATCAATTTTAAGTCAATATAAAAAATAAAAGGAGGTACAAATATGAGTAAAGGCGGCGTATCGGACAATACACACACGCAGAAACAGCGTGATGACTATTCAAACCAACACAACCCGAATAATCATGCTTATCATGATAATTTGAATAATCATTCTAACCAATGCAATCCCAATCATGCCGAGTATCGGCACTCCGGGGACGAAAAAGACGACAAAAGATGAATCTTTCAATCCCACAGCGGGCCCCGCGCGGAAGCGCGGGGCCGCTTTTCCCTTTTCGGATGCCGACAAGCGCCGCGATTGCGGATAATATGTCAAATAAAGTTGATTTTTGGACGTTTATATACTATACTTAGTATGCAATATAATTTTAAACGCATGACGCGGCCGCCCGTGAGGCGTGGCGATAAAGACGGAAATTACAGGGTAGAGAAAAAGTCGGAAGTACAAGGAGTTTGATTTATGGGAAAAACCAAGCGCGATGGCCAAGCCGTTACGGTTAGCGATGAGGTAAATACCGAAGAATTGCTCATAAGCGCGCAAAACTACATCAAAAACGGCAAATTCAAGCGCGCAAAAAAAATTTACAAAAGGATATTGAAGGCGGATCCCGAATGCGCCCATGCGTATTGGGGGCTTTTGCACTGCAGATTTAAGGCGTTTGACGACTACGACCTCGTAAAGCGCGGAAAGAAATTAGACAAAACGAACGAGTATTACAAAGCGTGCAGCCTGGCGGAAGAGGGCGACGACTACAATCTTAAAAAGCAGATCCGCGACGTCAGGAGCGCGCATATCTCCAAAAATACGCGCAATTTCGATAGAAGCAATTATAAGGAGTACAGGTATAACACCAAATGGAAAAGGACGGCCAAGCGCTCTTTTGCGGCGCTTTGCGTGATCGCCCTCGGTTTCGTCGGCCTTTACGGATATTGGGGATATAGCAACCAGCTGAGTTATACCGTGGAGGACAATCGGGCGACGCTGAGCGGTTCCAATTTATTCTTCCGCTATTTAGCGCCGGACGACATCGAAGTGGATGAGTACGATGATTATCCCATAGTTGCCATAGGCGACGGCGCGTTGCAAAACAGCAAGCTCAAAACCGTGGAATTAGCCCCTTCGGTAAATGAGATAGGGGTATGTGCCTTTGCCGGGAGCAAGAATCTGACGGAAGTAAAATTCCTCGGCTCCTCGGTTGCAATAGGCGAGAAGGCTTTTGCCGATTGCTCCTCTTTGACAAACGTCACTTTCTTCGGCGCGAACTGGGCTACGACTACCGCGACGGGCGGCTATTACAACTCTTACGGCTCCGTCAGCATAGGCAAAGGGGCGTTTGAAAACTGCGTATCGCTCCAAAGCATAACGCTCAAAGGGCTTACGGAGTTGGGGGATAACGCATTCGACGGGTGCGCCAATCTCAAGGAAGTATACTTGGACGGCAAGGCGGATATTAAAATAGGCAAGGGCGTTTTCGATAACGTTTCGCCGGATATCGTCGTCCGCATACCCACAATAGAAGAAGATCTTTACGACTCTCTTATGGATGAATACGATGACCTCAAATTCGAAACGTATACGCGCAACCGCGTGGAAGAGGTAAGCTATTTTATAGATCAGATAGGCGATATTACAATAACCAGCCTTATCGCGATAGAAAAGGCGGAAGAGCTTTACGGCAAACTTACTTCTTCGGAACGCGCGCAGGTAACAAATTACAGCGACTTGGTTGACGCGCGCGCGGTATATACCGCCGTGCTCGCCATCAACCGCATAGGCGAAGTCACCGTTTACAGCGAAACTCACATAAAAAAGGCAGAAGAAGCCTTCAATGCGTTGACGGACAGGCAAAAAGAAAAGGTTTGCAACCGCGGGGCATTGACGGACGCGGTGGCGGTTTTCAATGTAATGAAGCGCATTAACGATATAGGGACAGTATCTGTGCAGAGCAAGAACGCGATAGATAACGCGTTCGCGGCATACGAAAAATTGACCGACGGCAAAAAGGAAATGGTGACCAATTATTCGTCCTTGCTTGAAGCGCGCGACACATACAAAGTTTGCGTCGTAACGGATAGTATAGGCCGCATAGGAACGGTGACGGAAAACAGCGCGGCTTTGATAGAGCAAGCGGAAAAGGCCTACAACGGGCTGGAAGAGGAATTGCGCCCCAAAGTGTCAAACTATAAAACCTTGCAGGACGCAAAATTGTTATACAACACCGTGGTTGCCATTGCGAAGCTGAAAACAATTACCTACCAGAGTATGTCGCTGATAACTGCGGCCGAAAAACTGTATAATGCGCTCGCCGAAGATTTGAAGGGGAAGGTGTCCAATTATTCCCTGCTCGAAAGCGCGAGGGATATATTCGCCGTAGTCGATATGATAGCGGACCTCGGGACAATTACACTGCAAAGCGGGGCGGGCATATCGCAAGCCGAAAGCGCGTTTGGCGCATTGTCGGTTACCGACCAAAACCGCGTCGGCAACAGGAGCACGTTGAAGGACGCAAGGGCGATATACGATGTTATGGCGATGATAGATTCGATAGGCGGTACGGCGGAAAACAACCGCCAAAAGGTGGAAGAAGCGAAAGACGCCTACGATTCCCTCACGCCCGCACAACAGAATAAAGTAACCAATTACGGAACTTTGAAAACCGCGATCGGAGAATTGCAGATCTCGGACGCGGAAAAACTGATAGACGATATCGGGCAGGTAACTTTGGAAAGCCGCGATAAAATCACAAAGGCGGAATCCGCATGCCGGGCGCTTGACTTCGAACTGCAGCAAAAAGTGGAAAACTATTCCGTTCTTCTCACCGCGAGGAGCATTTACGACGCTTTGGTTGCGATCGGCGGTTTGGGCTCCGTTACGGTCGGCAAAGGAACGCAATATAACTACGACACACTGACTTCGGAAAGCGCGGACAAGCTCAATCAAAGCACATTCAGAAATTCCATAGACAGCCTCACATTCAGCGGCTATAAAGCTATCGGGCAATCTGTTTGGATGGCGGTTTTCCCCAAGCTCGATTATGTGCGCTATGATTTCACAGCCGCAACAGCCCCGTCGGAGTTCACCGTACCTGCGGGCAATTTGACATATGTATTGGTGGGTTCGGCCGTCAATAATTATACGATGAAGATAACCGCACAGAAGGGATCCGACGTCCATTTGGGATTTGAGAACTTTGCCCTGCAAAACGGCTCATTGCCCATAGATCTCACAAATGCAAGCTCGGCTTATATCTCATTCTCCGGCAATTGCAGTGTAACCGCGACCTCGGGCGGATACGGCGCAATAAAAGCCAATGATTGCACCTTGACGCTTTCAAAAGCGACTGTTACGGTTAAGGCGGCGGACGGCGGTGCGGGAATTGCCGGCGGAAACGGTTTGGAAACAAAAGACCTGACGATAAAAGCGGATGCGGATTGCTCCTTATCCATAACCGGCGGAAACGGCGGCAACGGGGCCGATGGATTAAATGGAAGTAATGGAGATAATGGACCTACAAAAACTGGCGGTGATGCGGATCGCTCTGCTCGTGCAGGTAAACCTGGAAGAGACGGAACTGACGGTAAAAACGGGACAGATGGCGGCAATGCTGCAGTTGTGCAAAATTTAATAATAAATTCTGGGATAATAAAATTTGTCGGTGGCAACGGTGGTAACGGTGGCCGCGGTGGTAATGGCGGTAACGGCGGAAACGGCGGCAACGGTGATAACTATATGGTTTTTAAATATCGTTGGGGAGGTTACGGCGGTGACGGCGGCAATGGTGGTAATGGCGGCAAAGCCGGTAAAGGCGGAAGTGCTATTGAATGTTCGATAATCGACATTACAGGCGGTAGTGTAACTTTTGAGGTGGGAAAATGTGGCAACGGCGGTAATGGTGGTAATGGAGGCAATGGAGGCAAAGGCGACGATGATAATTGGATTACCAACAACCCGGGTGCTGATGGCGGCAATGCTGGTAATGGTGGTAATGGAGGTTCATGCTATAGTGAGCAAACGCAAAGTAGTATAGAAAGTAAACTAACCAAATATGGGGGTATAGTTACATATATTATTTCAGGTAAATCGCCTTCCAAAGGTGCTGGCGGCTCAGCCGGCGAGGTAGGCAAAGCAGGTAAGAATGTTCAAGGCAATATCTATGGTAAAAATGGTGCTCTCGGATATCCCGGCAAGGACGGCAGTATACTTTCAAGATAACAGAAATATCATAATAATTAAATCCATTCAAAAGGCGGGCGCGGGATTGCGCCCGCCTTTTGAAAAATTTTTGTTTCAAACTGTTGCTATTTTGCGGAATTAGTGTTATAGTTATTTTATAAAAGTCGGAAGTCCGCATTTTCCCGAAAAAAAGGAGTAGATCATGAAGGGAACAACAAGCCGTTTTAATTTCAATATATTTGTCGGCAGGCATAAAATAGGGCCTGTCAAGGCTTTGGCTTTGCGGATCGGCGGTTTGTCCGGCTTAATGAGTGTGTCTGATGTTCTGTGCGGCGCGGATTATATCCGCAAAGCCGGCGATTGGGGTTCTGCTATGCCGTATTTTACCGCTCAGGGCAATTTCACGGTGCGACAACGGAAGGTTTCGGTTTGAAAACGTTTACTTGTTGATAATTCAATCAATGTGTAAAGGCGCTTCGGATCGAAAGGTCCGGGGCGTTTATTTTGTCGTTTTTTATTTGACCGCAATTGCCCGCGCGCGGGCGTATAATCGGGGTGCAAAGGAAAAAGTGTGGAAATCACGGGAGGAAAAGAAGATGGAAGAGAAATTACGCAAGACATTATTCGATGAAGAAAACAGGGACAACCTCTTGCTGGATAACGGCAACGGGCTCGTGATGAGTTTCGGTCAGGTGTATGCGACCGAACGCGAGGACGGGATATATTGCATATTGCGTCCCCTCGACAGCGTTGAGGGGTTATCTCCGCGCGCCGCGTTGGTATTTTCGGTGGACGACGACGGGGTGTTCCGCGCCGTAAAGGACAAGAAAATATCCGAAGGCGTATTCAAGGAGTATTACAAGGCAGTGGAATTGGCGAACAGAGGTGAGTAAAGATGAAGGTTGTTAAAAGTCCGGATATATACGTAAACGTAAACGGAAAGACCCCCGAGTATACCCAAGCGAAATTCGGCGCGGACTATTCCGCCATCGAGGAGCTGGACAGGCGGCTTGCCGAAGTCGAGGGGCAATCCTATGCCGTACAGGCCTCGAAGGAATATCTCTTCGGCATAAACAACCGCGAAAATGCAAAGGGAGTGGGCGGGCTTTTGACCTTCATCGGGCCGCCCGCGTGCGGCAAGACGATGGTGGGAGAAAAAATCGCCGAAGCGCTTCACCGCCCCTATCTGCGCCTCGACATGAGCGCTTTCAACGACCGTGAAATAGGTTTGTGTGAGTTGTTCGGGGTGCAACAGTCGTATAAATCCGCGTCGGAGGGTCTGCTCACGAGCTATGTGGAGGAGCACCCCCTTTGCGTCTTGCTTCTGGACGAGTTCGAAAAATCCCATCCCAATGTGCAGAGCCGCTTTTTGTCCATATTCGACAGGGGCTCTACGCGGGATATGTACACGGAGCGCGACGTCTCCTTCCGCGACGTGATAGTAATAGTTACGATGAACCTCGGCTCTGCCATATACAATAAATCTATCGCGGCCTACAATTTATCCGCCACGCCGCAAAAGACGATAGTGCAGGCGATGAAGACGGAGATAAATCCCCAGACGGGCGCGCCGTACATAACCGAGGCGTTGGTGTCGCGGCTCGCACAGGGCAGGATAATGCTTTTTAACAGGCTTCGCCCCGAAGTCATGTGCAAAATAGCCGTAAACGAGCTGAATTTGCAGGCGCAATACTACTTTGACAATTACGGCATAACGTTTAAGACGAGCGCGTGGAACCTCGCCGAGCTCGTGCTGTACAGCCTGGGGGAAAACGCGGACGTGCGCATGGTCAAAAACAGGATAAGGGAGTTTTTCGAGGTCAACATGGAGAGGCTTGTAAAGGCGAGCCTTTCGTCAGGGCGCGAAGCGTTCACCGAGGTGGAGATAGACATCGACCTCGACGGTCTGCCCGCCGACGTAGAAGAGCTGTTCTTCGGCAAGAACAATCTCCGCGTGATAGTCTGCTGTAAGGACGGCGACAGGGAGAAATTCATAAGCGCGTTCGACGGCAAGGCGGAGATAGTGTTTGCGGACGGGAACTTGGCGGCGGCCGCCGCGGACGGCGATATATCGGCGGCGGTAATAGACGCGGACGTGGGCGACAAGCTGTTTTGGGAGATAACCGGGCGGGAGATCCCCGTATACGTCTATGTGACGGACGACGACGGCGCGATGAAGTTGCAGCGCTTCTCGGATAAGGGCGCAACGGAGTGCCGCTCCGGCGCGGGCTTTGACGAGGAGTGGCTGAAAGATATTTTAAACGGCATGAATATTTCGGCTATAACGCAGACCATCTACCGCGCGAACAAGGTGGTGGCATTCGATACGCTCTATTCGTTTGGGGAGGGCCGCACCGCCGTCATCGACATAACCGGCATAAAGCTTGTGACCGCGAAGGACGCGGACGATTTGGACAGATTCGTATCCGCAAGGCAGACTCCCAACGTGCGACTTGACGACGTGTACGGCGCGAAGGACGCGAAAAAGGAGATAAAAAGCGTAATAGAAGTCCTCAAAAACTTCAAAAAATACAGGCGGATAGGCATGCGCCTGCCCCGCGGGGTGCTCCTCGGCGGCGCGCCGGGAACGGGCAAGACAATGCTCGCAAAGGCGATCGCCACCGAAGCGGACTTGCAATTTATTCAGTGCAACGCCTCGGAGTTTTCCCAAAAATACGTCGGCGAGGGTGCGCGGCTCATGCGCGAGACGTTTGCCACGGCGAGGAAGTATGCGCCCGCAATAGTCTTTATAGATGAGGTGGACAGCTTCGCAAAGGCGCGGCAGGGCTCCGACAGGGAGAGCAATGCCGAGGTTTTAAACGCGCTTTTATCCGAAATGGACGGCTTCGCGGACAATTCCCAAACGCCCGTGTTCGTCGTGGCGGCCACCAATTTCAACGTAAAAAAGGGGGAAACGCTTTTAGACCCCGCCTTTATCCGCCGCTTCGACAGGCAGATAGAGATCGACTTGCCCGATTTGGAAACGCGCAAGGCGTATCTCGCGGATAAGCTGAAATTGTATCGCTCCGAAGTGTCCGAGAGGGTGGCGGAAAACGTGGCCAAGCGCTCCATAGGCTGGTCGCTCGGAGAGGTTGACGTGGTCATTCAAAACGCGTTACGTGCGGCAATATGCGGCAACGAAGGGGGTTTTATAACCGACGAAACGCTCAACGAGGCGTTCGAGGAATACTCGAGCGGAGAGAGCAGGGAGCGCGACGAAAAGGCCCTGCGCGGCACGGCCTTCCACGAGGCGGGTCATGCCGTGGTTGCGGCAATGCTCGGCATTATGCCCTCGTACGCCACGATAGTCGCGCGCGGGGACTATGGCGGCTATGTATACTACGGCGACGAAAAGGTGACAAAGCTTTCAAAGCAGGACAGCCTCAACAGGATATGTATAATGATGGCGGGCAGGGCCGCGGAAGAGGAGCAGTTCGGCGAAGAGGGGATAACCTCGGGCATAAGCGGCGATTTGAAGGCGGCGACCGAGCTCGCGACGAGCATGCTCTGCGACTACGCGATGGACGGTGAGTTCCCCATTTATGTGGAGCCCTCCAAGCGCGGCGAAACTTACGTGACCGAGCGCGTCGCAAAGATAATAAAGGAGCAATCGGAGCGCGCGGGCGGGATAATAAAGGCAAACGCGGACAAGGTGCGCGCCGTCGCCGAGGCGCTGTTGGATAAGGTCAGCCTCGACGAAGTCGATTTAAAGGAAGTTTTGAAGTAAGGGGGAGAAAGCCATGTGCGAAAGATCGGACAACAATTTATACAGAATAGTGCTGACCTTCCTCAACGAGGGCAGGAAGACCTTCAATTTCGAAGAACTGAATAAACTTTCCAACGACGAAGTGAGCCCCATTGACCTCTACGACGCGCTTAACAGGCTGAGGGAAGATAAGATCCTCACCGTCACGGGCAAGGACCAATTCGGCATAAACGTCGATATAAGCTCATTCAGAAGTTATGTCTTAAAGCGCACCGCGACGGACGAGGAAGGCGGGGAGAGCCGAAAAGTAAGCGTGGACGACATATTCGGCTCTTCCTGGACGGCGATCTGCCCGGACGAGAGCCCCATCGAAGATTTCATAGAGAAGATGAAAAGGGAAAGGTCGGGGGAGAACGTGCTCTGGGGGGATAACTTTGACGACGATGATGAGGACGAAGATGATGACGATAGCGACGATGACGAGGACGATGACGAGGACGATGACGACGGGGAAGAAAACGGCGGGGACGACGAGGACGATGATTTCGGGCTGAAAATGAGGGTTCTGAAGTTTTGCATAAGGGAAAAAGCGGCTTCCGTCTCGCTGATACAGCGCCACTTCCCGATAGGATACCTGAAATCCTGCAAAATGTTGGATTGGCTGGAGGAAAATCATTTTATCTCCTCTCAAGGCGGAATGAAGCCGCGAAAGGTGCTGATAAACAGGAAGGACTTCGAAAGGATTTTCTGCGTGCCATTTGACGAAGGGTGCGCGGGCAAAGAGGAGGAAAGAAGGTTTGACGGCAGGTGCCTTGTGAGCCGCGCCTCCGTCTTTGCAAAGAGGAAGGCCATGCAGGATTTGGTCAACGTTTTAAGCCTCGCCGCGCGGAAAAAGAGCGCGCCTATAACCGAAAAAGCCCAGCCCAACCGCTCGCTTTGGGAGGATAAGGAATTGGAGACGGCGGTTATGGACAGGGTGGAAAGATTGGTGAAATCGGATACCCGCATGGGCAGGCAGGGCGCGATAAAAAAGGCGGAGGCCTATCTCGAGGCCGTGCGCGACACTCACGACGCCAAAGCCGTGCAGTTGTACGAGCGCATCGTGTACGAGCTGAAGAGCGTATCCGATAATTTCTACCGCAAGCTTAAAAGGTACATTTGCGGTTAATTTAAAGGCGGAAGAATATGCCCGAGGCGGAAAGGCGTGTTAAAAGCCAAAAAAGCGCCTGCCAACCGGGCGCAGAGGTGAGAAAATGGAGGAAGAGCGGGAGTTTATCTACATGACAATAGAAGTCGATACATACTCCAAGTGCATGCGGCTTTATTTGGATTACGACAAAAACCGCGCAGAATTGAACAATAAGCCCTTTAAAATGGACGCGCGCCGCTTTTATAACGACCTCGTGCCCATCATATCCCCGTGGCAATGCGACATGGGCGGGAGCAATACGCGCGACGGAATGGCGTATTATATAAAAATCGAAAAGGACGGGCGGGAGCGCGTCTACAGGGGCAGAAACAGTTTCCCGAAAAACTTCCGCCGCTTTTTGGGCCTCTTGGGCGAATACGGCCTGTGGTGACCGCGGGCCGATAATTTACATAGCGCGCGGCGGGCATGCGGCCGCTTTTGACATATGCGCCCCGAAAGTTATAGCTTTCCGGGGCGCATAGTTTTACTGATTTTAACCGCGCTTATTTTATATCAAAACGCCGTAAAAGGGCGCAATTATGCGCTTTTTCGGGCGGGGAAAATTATAGTTGGGATTTGAAAAGGTTTGTGATAGAATGTAGAAAACCCGAAAAAGAGGCAGGCTATGGATAAACGGTTAAAAGAATTATGGGAACGGGCGGTGAAGAGGAAGGCAAAAAATATAATGTTTCCGCAATTCACAAAGGAAGAAAAAATAAGGTTTAAGCGGGAAGCGGATATAATAGAGCAGACGGGCACGACCGAGCAGATTTTATCTTTTATAGAACAAGCCGACGAGGCGCGCAAAAAGGGGAGGTTTTACGCCGAGGGCGAAGCGAATTGCAGTTTTTTATTGTACGCCGCCGGCGCGACGAAGGTAGACCCCATTTTTGTAAGGTCGCCGTTTGAACTTTTCATAAATCCGTTGACCGAAAATAAGCCCGCGTATAATATAGTTTTTGCCGATAAGCCCGAATTTCCCCTTGAGGACGATGGAATGGATTATGACAAATTTATAATAAAGTGGGCGGTAAAGCACGGAATTATAAAAAAAGAGCAGTTAAAGACAAGCGACTTTTATCCGCCCGCGCAAAATTATCAGTTTGTCTGCGAGGTGCTCTCCGAATCCAACGGAAATATAGTCTGGTACGAACAGGCGATAGAGCTTTTATGCCGCATAGGCGGATTTACATATGCCGAAGCCGACCTCTTGCGGCGGGAAATAAAGGGTAACGAGTGCATGTTCCCGGAGCAGAGGAAAAGATTTTTAAATCATGCGGTGCAGACGGGATACAGATGGGCAGACGCGGACAGATATTTTCATTATATCTTCCAATCGCTTTTAAGCGGCAATTTAAAGCTGAAAGCCCACGCAGTCGCCACCGTGTTCGGGAGAAGAGTTTGATCGGACATTATGACGGGTAAATTTCTCGCATATATTTTGAGGCACAACCCCGCATTTTGCGGCGTAGAACTCGACAAAAGCGGCTGGGCAGACGTGGACGGGCTTTTGGCGGGCGCGCAAAAATCGGGTAAAGAGTTAAACGCGGATATGCTTGAAAAAATCGTGCAGACCGACGGCAAAGGGCGGTTCGAGTTTAACTCCGACAGGAGCAAGATACGCGCGACTTACGGACATTCGTTGCCCGTTGATTTAGACTTGCAACCCGAAACCCCGCCCGATATTTTATATCACGGCACAGCCGAAAAGTTTTCGGATAGCATTAGGCGATACAGGCTGATAAAAAAGAGCCGCAACTTCGTCCATTTATCGCCCGAAAAATATATGGCCGAAAGGGTCGGTGCAAGGCACGGCAGAGCCGTTATTTTGGGCATATATGCGGGGCAAATGGCAAAAGACGGCTATAAATTTTATCGATCCGCAGGCGGCGTTTGGCTGACTGAAGAAGTCCATGCCGAATACATTGATTTTAATGTCAAACCGTGAAATAACGCGGCCGTTGCGCTCTGCTTATAAGAATTTTTTTACGGCGGGAGAACCGCAAAGGAGAAATTTATGGAAATCAAACCTATGAAGGAAAACGTATTTAATTTTATTTACGTTGCCGCAATGAGAGACGCCGTCTTGCAGAAAGCGTATGAAGGCGAAAAGAAAGAACTTTGCAGACTTTATAATTTTGACGGATTGTACGATTGTATCCGAAAGTTTACGGATAATGTGCTTATGGGCGGATTTAAAGACCAAGACGAATACGACGAAGAATTTTTCAAAACCGCGAAACAGGTTTGCAAAAAAATCAATAATCCGGACAGAATAATTGCCGGCGAAACTTCGGACAAAAAAGTAGAGTTTACTTTCGGAAACGCGCAAAAGCTGTTGAACATAATGCTCAAATACTTTTACATAACCTGCTACGGATTGGGGGTTAACAGAGAAATTTTCCGCTTCTGCCATTGCCCGATGGACGGGATAATGCTTGAAAATGTCTGGAGAAACAGGAAAAAAGTCCCCTTGAAAAAATCCGAAAGCGAAAATTACACGAGAGAAGAATTTTTAGCCGGCTGGGGCAAGGAAGGTTTTGAAAACGGCGGTTATCCCAAAAGATATTCGGTGTTCCAGGCGGCGGTGAGAGACTTGGCGGCCGCGGCAAAGACGTCGGATGGGGAAGATCTCTATCCCATAGAATACGATTACGGCGTTTGGGGCCGGTACGACTTGTAATGAAGGCCGTTTTTTTGGATATAGACGGCGTTCTGAACTGCAAAGATTCCCGCTCCCGCGCAGGTAAGAATGTCGGGATAGACGACGATAAACTTTCATTATTGGCGGAAATCGTGGGCGCAACGGGCGCGGAGATCGTCTTGATTTCAACCTGGAAAAATCATTGGCAAAAATCCGAAAGGGATAAATTCAAGCAAGATAACCTTGCGAACTATCTCGATAAAAAATTCAAAAAGCACGGGCTGAAAGTTTACGATAAAACCGCCGATAGCCGCGACGGCGTGTATTTAAGCCGCGGCGAGGGCATTTTGGACTATATCTACATAAACAAAGTAACAAGCTTTGTGATTTTGGACGATTTGCAATTCGATTTCGACGGATGCGATCTGACGGGCAATTTCGTCAAAACGGATATACAAGCGGGGCTCACCGCGGGAAAAGCCGCCCGCGCCGCGGAAATTCTTACAAAATAGGGGGCCGTCTTTACGGCGGGGTTGCATTCTTGATTTAAATGTGTTAAAATTTCGGTGGTGGAAATATGAAGTACGATTACGGTAGAATAATTGAAAGGCGGGGCACCGATTGCCTCAAATACGACTACGCCGCGGAAAACGGCAGAAGCGCGGGCGCTATCCCCATGTGGGTGGCGGATATGGATATAAGCGCGCCGCCCGAGGTCATAGAGGCCATAAAAAAGAGGGCGGAGCACGGCGTTTTCGGCTACACCATGCCCAAGCGCGGCTACTTCGAGGTCGTCGCCTCGTGGTTTGCGCGCCGTCACAATTGGAATGCCGACCCGCAAAAATTCGTGTGCACGCCGGGGGTTGTGTTCGCTATCAACACCCTCATACGCGCCGTCACTTGCGAGGGCGACGGGGTGATAATATGCCAGCCCGTGTACTATCCCTTTGCTTCGGGCGTAAAATACAACAACAGAAAACTTGTCGTCAGCGAGCTTATAAATATAGGCGGGAGATACTCGATAGACTTTGAGGATTTCGAGCGGAAAATCGTGCAAAACGGCGTAAAGGCGTTTATACTTTGCAGTCCGCACAATCCCGTCGGGCGCGTGTGGGAGGAGTGGGAGCTTTCCCGCCTTTCCCAAATCTGCGGGCGGCACGGGGTATTCGTCATCGCGGACGAGATACACGCCGACTTCGCGTTTGACGGGCACAGGCACATACCCTACGCGCGTGTTTCGGGCGACGATAATTTCGCGGTGTGCACCTCGCCGACGAAATCTTTCAACCTCGCGGGGCTGCAAATTTCCAACATCTACATCCAATCTTCCGCCGTGCGCAAAAAATTCGAGGACGAGCTCGACAAGACGGGCTATTGGGAGCCGAACGCAATCGGGCTTGCCGCTTGCCTCGCGGCGTACGGGCAGTGCGGGGAGTGGCTGGACGGCCTGAAAAATTACCTTTGGGAGAACATAAACTTTGCGCTGTCTTACATTTCGGAGAATATCCCGAAAATCAAGGCGAGCGCCCCCGAGGGGACGTATCTATTGTGGCTCGATTGCCGCGCGCTGGGGCTTTCCGACGGGGAGCTATCCCGCTTCTTCGACGAAAAGGCGAGCGTCTGGCCGGACGACGGGTTTATCTTCGGGCAGGGCGGAAGCGGCTTCGAAAGGCTGAATATCGCCTGTCCCCGCCCGGTTCTGAAAGAGGCGCTGGAAAACCTCGGAAGGGCTGTATCGAGCTTATAAAAATTCATAAAAAAGTCATTGGGCGGCACATATGTGCCGCCCAAACAAGTTTTATACTGTTATGAATGAGTGAACGTCACCCCAATATCGCCACGGATAACAGGCAGAAAATTATTAAGGATACAGCGTCAACAATGGTGGTTATAAAGGGGCTTGCCACGGCCGCGGGGTCGAGCTTGCACGCCTTCACGATAAGGGGCAGGAGGCACCCGACCATTTTTGCCAGCACCACCGTGCAGAACAGCGCGAGGGAAACTATGAGCGACAAAAGCGGGGTGTAGTCCTTATACCCGAAGAGCAGATTGTCGAGGAGCATGAGCTTGCAAAAACATGCGGCGGAGAGCGTCGCGGCCAAAAGGAACGAGGCGCGTATTTCCTTCCACAGCACCTTGCCCGTGTCCTTGACCGTCAGATCGCCCAGCGCGAGCGCGCGTATGACGGTAACCGAAACCTGGGAGCCGGAGTTGCCGCCGGTATCCATGAGCATGGGCACGCAGGCGAAGAGCACGGGGCTTATCGCGTTCAGACGGCCCTCGAACAGATTTATTATGAGTCCCGTAAACGTCGCGCTTATCATGAGTATCAGAAGCCACGGCACGCGCTGTTTCCATATGGAGAACACGCTCGTCTTCAAATAGGGCTTCGCCTCGGGCAAAATCGCCGCCATGCGGGCGATATCTTCGGTGTTTTCTTCCTGCAATACGTCGATAGCGTCGTCAACCGTAACTATGCCTACAAGCCGCCTTTCGTTGTCGGTTACGGGAATGGCGAGAAATCCGTAGTCGGAGATCTTCCTCGCGACGTCCTCCCTGTCGTCGAGGGTGTGGGAGTATATGACGTTGTCCTCCATTATCTCCGAGATGGATTTTGCCGTGTCGGCGAGGAGCAAATCCTTTGCCGTCACCATTCCGATGAGCTTGTTGCTCTTGTCGGTGACGTAGCAGGTGTATATAGTCTCCTTGTCTATGGCGGTGGAGCGTATCCTTTCAAACGCTTCGCCCACCGTCATTTCGGGCGTGAAGGAGACGAACTCTATCGTCATTATGCTGCCCGCGCTGTTTTTGGGATATTTGAGTATTTCGTTTATATAGGAGCGCGTCTCGCTGTCGCTCTGTGCGAGCAGTCTTTTTACGACGTTTGCGGGCATTTCCTCGACGAGGTCAACCGTATCGTCTATGAACAATTCGTCCATGACGTCCTTGATCTCCTTGTCGGTCAGCTTCTTTAAAAGCGCTTCCTGCGTGTCGCGGTCCATTTCGACGAACATCTCCGCCGCCAGATCTTTGGGGAGTATGCGGAACAGCACCGGCAGATCCTCTTGCTTCGCACTGTCGAAAACTTCCGCCAGATCTATCTCGTTCATGGACGCGAGCAAGGGCTTGAGCACGGAAAATTTTTTCTCTTCCAGAAGGTGTAAAATTTCGTCCTCTTCGGCGATCCTCAAAGCCACCTCTTCGGGAAGCTCTTCTATTATCTCCGCGGTGTCCTCGACGGATACGTCGTCCATTACGTCCTGTATCTCTTTATCGCTCAGACCCCCTACTATGCGCCGTTGAAGGGGCGGATCGAGCAAAACTATAACGTCTGCCAACACACCGCTGTCCAGCGCATGGCAGAAGGGAAGAAGGTCGCCCTCTTCCAGCCCGCTTATAATATTTGCGATATTTTCGGGCGGCTCCTTTTTTATAAGCTCCGCCGCCTGAGCAAAATTCTTATCTGCAACAAGCCTTTTTATCTCCTCGCTCATATCGCGCCTCCTCGCCATTCAGTATATAGTTATTCCCGTCCGTTGTCAATTTGTTCGCGCTTTTTTATTTAATTTACCCGCGCTTTTCAACATCGCCAAAGCCCCCGCATTATGCCGCCCGCGACGGTGCGCGTTTCCCCTTATTTATTTAAAAAAGTTGACATATTGATAAAGTTATGTTAGTATAAATGAGTAATTATGTCGAACGAGGAGGAAAATTTATGGCAAAAAAGAGGGCCGAAGAGGAGGAAAAACAGCCGACGGCCGAGGATAAATACAAGAGGAACAAGCGCGCTGGCATATTGGCCATAGCCGCATCCCTCTTCGCCGTCGCAAGCCTTGTCATTTTGATCGTCGTCAACGGCAGGGACGGCGAGGGCGCGCACCAAAACATAGCGTCGTATATAATGACCGGCATGTGTGGGGTCATTGCGATGGCCGTCGGCATTTACTTCCTCGCCACGGCGAAGAAGAAATATCAAAAGCAATTGGCTGAGGAGCAAGCGGCCGAAAAGCTCGCGGAAGAGAATGCGGCGGCCCCCGTCCAAGGCGCGCAGACCGCGGGCGTGCGGAACGCTTCTGCGGCTTCGGGGCCTGATATATCCGGGAGCGAGGCGGGCGATAAGCTTACCGAAGCGCACGGGGCGGATATAAACGAAATGATGAAGAATCCCCAAAGCGTGGAAAAGCTCTCGTTCAGGACGGAAAGCGGGGAAGTCCTCACATACGATTTTCTTTGGGGCAACGTGTACGGCGGGGTGACCTATCTCGTCGTCGGCCGCATGGAAGAGGCGTATACAAAGTACATAATTTTCGTCTCCCCCGCCGATCCGACGGTGTGCTATTGCGAGTTGAACGACGGCGTCCGCGAGGTCATAAAGAACGATTTCGACCGCGCGGTGGGCGCATATGCCCAAGGCGGCGGTATGCCCGCGGAGCAAAAGGCGGAAAGCGTCGGCCGGTTTGCGAGACTGAAGATGAGGTTTGTTTCCGGCAAGCCAGATACAGGCAAAAAGCAGACCTTTGTCATCATGCTTATACTGTACGGCGTGATTTTAATGGGCGGACTTTCCACATACTTCACCGCTCCCGACGGCGACGGAAACGGCGCGCTCATCAAGGCGTTATGTCTTGCCTATATGTTGATAACGCCCTCCTTTTTCATCTACTTCGGCAGTCACAATCCGTTTAATCTGAAAAACGGCGTTTGCTACGCGCTTATTGCGCTGGGCATCGCGGGCATGATAGGCACAACCGTGGCGGGATTCAGCCTGATAACAAGCGTGGGCGAAGTTTCGGATACGGCGCTGAGCTTTATAATCAACACGCTGTTGCCGATATCGCTGATAGTCGCGACGGTATGCTATATCATCGCGTATGTGGTTTGGTGCAGGGGGCTCAGCTCCCAATGGTTCCTCGGCATAGGCATTGCGACGACGGTGCTCTTCCCCGTGGCTACGGCGCTGATAATTGCGGCGTTCGTCCTGTACATAGCGCTTGTTCTGATAAAATGGTTTATTTCCTCCTTGATAATACTCCTCGGGGGCACACCTCTCGAAAGGGGCTTCAAGCAGGGCTGGAACGGAACGGGCCAAGGCGGCCCCGTCTATCAGATAACCGACGAGTACGGAAACACCCGTACCCTGCGCCAATACGACGGCAACCGCTTTTACGACGGCACCGATTTCTGGATAACCGACGACGGCGGCAATACCTTCCGCAAGGACAATTGAGATATAAATGCGCGAAAAGGGCGGGATATTCCCGCCCTTTAAAATTTTTTGCGCTTTTGCTTGGTTTATTGATAAAAGCCCGCGTTATTTCACTTTGGAAAAGCCGCTTTTATATGTTTTAAATCGTGCCCGTCACTTGTTTTTTATCATCTTTACCGTCTGGGTGACGAGGCCGCGCATCTTGTCGTCGAGGGTGCGAAAGGAGGAAAGCAGCTGTTTTTCCTCCGCCGTCAGATCGTCCTGGCCGACATATGCGCCCAAATCGTCGGAGCGGCCTATGATGTAATCCGCCGAACAGTTGAAAAACTCCGCTAAGCGGATTATGTACGACAGCTTGGGTTCCGAAGTCTGGTTTTCCCATTTGCACACCGCGGTATCGCTGACCCCTATCGCGCCGGCAAGCGCCATCATGGAAATACCGCGTTCTTTTCTCAGTTCCTTTATTCTTTGTCCGTAAATCAACATAATTTATCACACAACTGCGTCACACAGCACGTCTTATATTATCAGCTATTTTCCCGTTAAGAGCCGTTATTCTTGAAAGTTTGTGAAATAATCGGCGTTTTTCAACTTAAATTTGTGCCCGCGCGCCCGTTTTATGCCCGTGAGAGGCGGCAAAAGCAAGTTTATTTTAACATATTTTTGCTTAAAACGCACGTAAAATTTCGCGCGCCTATTGAAATGAAAGACCAAAAGTGCTATAATTTGTAAAAACATAAAATTACCGAGGTGATATTATGGCAAAAAAACAGACTGCCGGAAGGGATAACTTAGGCGGACTTGCGCCCAAATTCGCGCAGCTGAACGACGACGTGCTGTTCGGCGAGATATGGTCGCGGGAAAAGGAGCTCGCCGCGCGGGAGCGCAGTATGATAACCATAGCCGCGCTCTTTTCGGCGGGGCAGTTCCCCCAACTCAAATCACATCTGGAGATGGGCAGGCAAAACGGAATAACGCGCAGGGAGGCGGTGGAGATAGTCACACAGCTCGCCTTTTATTGCGGCTGGCCCAAGGCGTGGAGCGCCTTCCCCCTGATAAAGGAAGTGTACGGGGAAGCGGCCGACGCCGAGGCGGATAAACGCCTTTCCATATTCCCCGTAGGAGAGCCGAACGACGCATATGCGGAATATTTCGTGGGGAAAAGCTATCTCGCGCCCCTGTCTGTAGGGGAGACGAAGATCTTCAACGTCACGTTCGAGCCCGCATGCCGCAACAATTGGCACATACATAATGCCGAAAAGGGCGGCGGGCAGGTGCTTATCTGCGTAGCCGGACGGGGCTGGTATCAGGAATGGGGAAAGCCCGCAAAGGAGTTTTTGCCCGGGGACGTTGTTCAGATCGCCGCGGGCGTCAAGCATTGGCACGGCGCGGCTTCGGACAGCTGGTTCCAGCATATCGCGATAGAGCTCCCCGGCGAGAACAGTTCCACCGAGTGGTTGGAGAAGGTGGATGATGTGCATTATCAGAATTGCGAGATTAAGTCGCTTTATATTTAAATAACGCACCCCTTGGCTCCCCTTGCAAGCAAGGGGAGCTGTCGCCGCACGGCGACTGAGGGGATAATTCCCCCTTGGCTTCTTCCACGAAGTGGGGGAAGCTCCCGCGAAGCGGGTGATGGGATGGGGTGTAACCGAGCGCTCCCACCTGTCGCTAACGCGACACCCTCCCCCAAAGGAAGAGGGCAAGTGGGCCCCCCATGTCATTCCGCCCGCGGGCGGAATGTTGCGCAAAATGATTGAAATAACCCGCGGGGCGTGGTATAATATACGGGTAAGCAAATAAAGGAGCCGGCGGATGGAAAAATATGTGGCGTTTGATATAGGCGATAAGCGCATAGGCGTGGCTGTATCCGATCCTTTCAACACCTACGCGTTGCCGTCGTTTACATATGTGCGCAAAAACCTGCGCGAGGATATAAGCGCGCTTGCGGATATCGTAAAGGAGAAGGGCGCGACGTGCGTGGTGTGCGGCCTGCCCGTCAATTTCGACGGAAGCGAGGCCCTTCAGACGCGCAAAACGCAGAGATTTCTCGATGAGCTGAAGGCGGCCCTCACGGTGCCCGTCGTGTGCGAGGACGAGAGATTTACCACGGCCATGGCGCACGAAACCCTCATATCCGAGGGCATGAGCAGGGAAAAGCGCAAAAACTACGTTGACGCGCTCGCGGCGGCGAATATTTTGGACGGATATTTATCCCGCATAAACGGCAAAAAACAATAAAATAAAAGGAGCTATTTATCATGGCAGAGCAAGACAAGCAGGAGCCCACCGCGGAGGAAGAGGAGGAGCTCATAGAGCTTATCGACGACGACGGAAATATAATCAAATTCAGACTTTTGGACGTGACGGAGTACAAGGGCGAAAAATACGCGCTCTTGCTCGCGGCCGAGCCCAACGACGAGGTCGCCGACGACGAGGTCGCCATTTTCCGCTACAAGGAAAAGGAGCAAATGCTGGAACCCATCGAGGACGACGCGCTTCTTGAAGAGGTGTTCGAGTTTTACAAAAACGAGGACTTGGGCGACGAAGATTGATCTGTCGCCTTTAAAAATGCGCCCCGTCGCCCCAAAAGGCGTATAAATGGGCGAAAAAAGAGGGCAATAAAGGCAAAAATCGCTTTACATAAGCCGAAATATTTGCTAAAATAACAAAGCTGTAAAAATTCACACCCGCGAGGCAGGCGACCCGTGGCGGAAAAATCTTTCAATTCCGCTTTAATCGCCCTTTGATTTGCGCGCTTGCGGGGAGGTAAAACGGAGGAATAAAATGGCAGTCATCACAATGAAACAGCTCCTCGAGGCAGGCGTACACTTCGGCCATCAGACGAGAAAGTGGAACCCCAAGATGAGCAAGTACATCTATGCGGCGAGGAACGACATTCACATCATCGATCTGCAACTCACCGTCGGATTGGTTGAGGAAGCGTACAGGTTCGTGTGCGACACGGTCAAAGAGGGCAAGTCCGTTCTCTTCGTAGGCACCAAAAAGCAGGCGCAGGACGCTATAAAGGAAGAAGCCGAGCGTTGCGGACAGTACTATGTAAACTCCCGCTGGCTGGGCGGCACCCTCACCAATTTCAAGACGATACGCTCCCGCATAGACAGAATGGTCAAGCTCGAGAAGATGGAGACCAACGGGGAGTTCGATCTTCTTCCCAAAAAGGAAGTGGCAAAGCTCAAGGAAGAGATGACCAAGTTGCAGACCAATTTGGGCGGCATAAGGGATATGACCAAAATGCCCGGCGTCATCTTCATCGTAGACCCGCATAACGAGGACATAGCCGTTGCGGAAGCGCGCAAACTGCGCATTCCCATCGTGGCTATAACCGATACCAACTGCGACCCCGATCTCATCGACTACGTCATTCCCGGCAACGACGACGCGATACGCGCCATAAAGCTCATTGCCGGCGTTATGGCAAACGCCGTAATAGAGGCAAACCAGGGCGAGGCGTACGAGGTGCCCGCAGAGGATGAAAACGGCGAGCCCGCTTCCATAGAAGAGGTTGTGGCGGCGGCCGAAGAAGCGCCCGCGGAAGAGCCCGCAGAGGCGGAAGAAAAGGCCGAATAATTTATAAAGAGGTAAAAAATCATGGCAATATCGGCACAGGACGTAATGGCATTGAGGGATAAGAGCGGCGCGGGAATGCTCGATTGCAAGAAGGCGCTTATCGATGCGGACGGAGATATGGAGAAAGCGGTAGAGCTGTTGCGCGAGCGCGGAATAGCCAAGGCCGTCAAGAAGGAATCTCGCATTGCGGCGGAGGGCGCGGTAGGCGCGTTCGTTTGCCCCAAGTGCGGCGTGGGCGTTTTGCTCGAGATAAACTGCGAAAGCGATTTTGTCTCCAAGGGCGATAAATTCCACGATATAGTAAACAAAGTCGCGGAAGTGATCGCGGCGGATAAGCCCGCCTCGGTCGAGGAGCTCAACGCCTGCAAGATAGAGGGTGAGACCGTTAAGGATTATATCACCAACGCTACGGCGGTTATCGGCGAAAAGATTTCCGTGCGCAGGTTTGAAATTTACGAGACAAACGGCAAGATTGAAACTTACATCCACATGGGCGGCAAGGTTGGCGTTATGGTGGAGGCCGTTGACTTTACGGAGGGCAGCGAAGAGACTTTGCACGACATCGCCTTGCAGATAGCGGCGAGCAAGCCCTCTTATATAACCGATTCCGACGTGCCCGCAGAGGTCATCGCAAAGGAAAAGGAAATAATGCTCGTTCAGATGCAGAACGACGAAAAGAACGCCAAGAAGCCCAAGGAAATTCTCGAAAAGATAGTAATGGGCAAGATGGGCAAGTTCTATTCCGAAAACTGCCTGTTAAAGCAAGCGTTCGTCAAGGACGATTCCCAAACCGTGGAGCAGGTCATCGGCAAGAAATTCAAGGTTGCCCGCTTTGTCCGCTGGGAAATGGGCGAGGGCATAGAGAAAAAGCACGAAAATCTGCAGGATGAAGTTGCCAAGCAGGTTGAGGCTATGAAGAAGAATTAAAGTAAAAAGAGAGGCGGCGCTTCGGCGCCGCCTCTTTTTGTGCGAAGGAGGGCGGCGGAGTATTTTCTCCGCCGCCCTCCTTCGCACTGCTCCCGCTAAACGCATATAAGCGTCGCATAACATTGTCAAGCTCCGCGCCGCCTTGGTCGTGTACGTCTATGTACACTCCCTGCGGTCGGTGCTCGCTTTCCTCGTTCTGCTCGCTTCTATGCGTTTACTCACTTCGTAATTACAGCTCCCGCAATTTTGCCTATTTTTTCGGCAAATGTTGCCCTTACTGCCAAAAAAAATATGTGGAATTGCGGTAGCAAATGCGATTATAATTCGGTAAAGCGCAATTTCTCTCAACTTCTTGACATTTTTAATATTAAATGCTATATTCTAATTACCACATATTCAATACAAATCGCAAAGCGCACAGCTTTGTGAATATTTAGTAGCCGAAATACACAATATGGCATTGTGTATCTCTTTTGATATAAAAATTTTCGGCTTACGAATAATGTATTGAAGGTGTGGTAACCTGAGGAGATACCATGCGGTGTGCTCTTTCGGGAGCACACCTTATTTTTTACCGAAAAATTATTTCAAAGGAGAAACTTTATGAAGAAGAAAGTATTGGTGATTTTGCTTGCACTGATTGCCGCACTTTGTTTGTGCTTCGGCGTTTCGGCGTGTAATGCAAAAGATGATTCTGTATCACTTGACGGTACTTACTACGTTTACCGCAATGAAAAATACGAAAAGGATAACTACATAAAGATATCGGGCAGTAAATGGGAAGATGACGACGGCACAAGCGGGACGTGGGAACGCAACGGCGATTCGCTTTCCTTTAACGGCACTGTTTTTGGGATGACAGACGAGATTTACAGCGGTACTTACATTTCCGACGGCGTTTTGAAGATAAAAATTTTCGGAGCTGATGTTTATTACTGTAAAGAGGGTAAAAAACCCGACGATAGTAGCAGTCAAACCAACAATCAAGGCGGGAATAACGACGGGAATCAAAGCGGCAACAATAACAGCCCTTCTCAATCCGTCCAAAAATACACCGTAACCTATGACGCCAACGGGGGCAAATTTGCGGACGGAGAAACATTCCAGCAGGAAGCTGGGGAAAATTCGCTTTTGACTGCGCCCACTCAACCTACTCGCGATAGATACACTTTCGGCGGTTGGGCAAAGGACAAAAACGGTCAAAATATGTGGCAGTTTGCAACGGATAAAGTTACGCAAAATGTAACGCTGTATGCTGTTTGGCAAGAGCCGTCGGCAACAATATTAAGCGTTGAGGGAGCGAGCATAAACGGCAACGAAATTTTAATGATAGTTTCACCCTCGACCGATAAAGTTATATTGTCGAATAAAGTTATATGCAGTTCCGACAGCGGTTGGAAATTGTATTACGACAGCATGGGGCAAACCGAAATTCCCACGAGAGTAGCCGCAAATCTCAATGGCTCGCTCTCCAATGGCGACAACGAGTTTTATATAGTTGTTACTTCATTAAACAATGCACAGGTAAATACATATAAACTTATTGTGCATAGACAATATAACGCGACAATCAGTTATTACGATAATAAAGGTGTGCTTATAAATTCGACAACAGCGCTCACGGGAGAAACTTTCAGCGCGGCTTATACGCCGTCTATACGTGGGTATCAATTTAATTATTGGCAATATAAAAACGGCGGAAAATATCAAACGGACGTAATTTATAAAAGCTTGAGTTTATACGCCAATGCTACGGCAAAAACTTATAAAATAACCTTAAATGTCAACGGCGGCGACGAGCTTTCGCCAACCGAAAAAACGGTTACTTATGATAAATCTTACAGCTTGCCCAAGCCCACAAAAACGGGTTATTCCTTCCTCGGTTGGGGATATAACAGCAGTAATAGTATGTTTACAGATAATAAAGGTGCAAGCCTTGAAAATTGGACGGGCACAAGCGATACAACCTTATATGCGAAGTGGCAGGCAAATCAATATAAAGTTACTTTGAATAAGGATTTAAGCGAGGGCGGTTCTGTTTCAGGCGGCGGCGACCATACATACGACAGCCAAGTAACCATAACCGCAAGCACTTACAGCGGCTACACTTGGTGTGGTTGGTATAAGGGCACGGAACAAGTTTCCACCGAATTATCTTATAAGTTCAAAATGGGCTTAGACGTAACTTACACGGCGAAGTGGATAAAATACCCCGTAACCTTGGAAAGAAGCGATAATGCGGCAGGCACAGTCAGCAGCGTTGATAAAACCGTTCTCGGTGCGCAGACGACAATAACCGCTAAAACAAATAAGGGCTACACATTTGTAGGTTGGTATAATGGCGACAACCAAATCACAACCGAATTTACTTACACTTTCAAACTTGAAGAAACACCCGTAACGTATACGGCGAAGTGGATAAAAGTTACTCTTGAAACAAATAACTCGGTGGCAGGTTCGATTTCTTCTTTAAATGAAACATACAAGGTGGGGCAAAGCATTACTGTTACGGCCACAACAAATAACGGCTATACTTGGGTTGGCTGGTATAACGAAGATATAGTGTTGACAACTGATTTAAATTATACTTTCGACATGCCCAAAGAAAATGTAACTTATACCGCAAAGTGGATAAAGGTAACATTAACAAGAGATTTAAGCGCAGGTGGAAGCGTTACAGCTTTAAATAAAGCGTATAAAGCAGGCGAAAGCATTACTGTTACGGCCACAACAAATATCGGCTATACATGGTTAGGCTGGTATAACGATGAAACGGAGTTGACAACCGATTTAAGCTATACCTTTGACATGCCGGAAGAAAATGTTACTTATACGGCAAAGTGGGAGTTTGACGAGGCATTAAGCAATTTTATTTTCACCTCCACGCAAGATACGTGTGTAATTTCCGGTCTTAAAGATTATGGCATCGAAACCATTATAGTCCCCGATTATGTAACCGGAATCGAATCAGGTGCATTCAGTGGTTGTTCAAGCCTTGAAAGTATTACTCTGCCTTTTGTGGGCGGAAGCGTAAAAACGGAAGATGATACTTATCAATATCCGTTCGGCTACATTTTTGGCACATCAAGTTATACAGGCGCATCGGCGGTGAAACAATATTATTATGGGAGTAGCACAAGCTCAACTACTAATTCCACCTATTATATCCCCGATTCGTTAAAAAATGTAACAATAACCGCTGGTAATATATTATATGGTGCATTTTATGGTTGCGCCAACCTTACAAGTATAACCCTTCCAACTGATGTTACATCAATCGGCGTTAGTGCGTTCTATGGTTGCACCAATCTTATAAGTATAACTATACCAACTGATGTTATTTCTATCGGTAGCTCGGCGTTTGCGGGTTGTAAACATCTTACAGGAATTACTATTCCCGCCGGAGTAACTTCTATCGGCGGTAGTGCGTTCTCCGGTTGCACAAGCCTTGAAAGCATAACCATACCCGACAGTGTAACCTCTATCGGCTATAGAGCGTTCTATAATTGCACAAGCCTTAAAAGCGTAATTTTCGGAGATAACAGTAAACTTGAAACTATCGGCGATTATGCGTTCTGTGGTTGCACAAGACTGCAAAGCATAACCATACCCGCCGGAGTAACTTCTATCGGCTATGGTGCGTTCTATAATTGCACAAGCCTTAAAAGCGTAACTTTTGGCAATAACAGTAAACTTGAAACTATTGGCAGTTATGCGTTCTATAGCACAAACCTTACAAGCATAACCATACCCGAAAGTGTAACTTATATCGGCGAGTATGCATTCAGTGGTTGTGCTGCAGAAATTAAATGGGGCGATAATCCCTCTATTCAAGAGATAGGTAGTAATGCTTTTAGTGGATATGAAGGAACAAGCATTACCATACCCGACAGCGTAACTTCTATCGGCTATAGAGCGTTCTATAATTGCACAAGCCTTAAAAGCGTAACTTTTGGCAATAACAGTAAACTTGAAACTATTGGCAGTTATGCGTTCTATAGCACAAACCTTACAAGCACAACCATACCCGAAAGTGTAACTTCAATCGGCGGTAGTTCGTTCGGTGGTTGCTCAAGCCTTACAACAGTCTATTGGAATGCAACGAATTGTGAATCGGCAGGTGGTTATTCCTATCTTAATGATACTATTTTCAAAGGTTGCACGGCACTTACAACTGTTCAAATTGGAGAAAAAGTAGAAAAAATACCTGCATATGCGTTTAAAAATTGCACAAATCTTAAAAACGTTACCATTGGCGCCAGCGTAACTTCTATCGACGATAGTGCGTTCATTGGTTGCACAAGCCTTGAAAGCATAACCATACCCGACAGCGTAACTTCTATCGGCTATTATGCGTTTGAAAATTGCACAAATCTTAAAAACGTTACCATTGGCGCCAGCGTAACTTCTATCGGCGATGATGCGTTCAAAGGTTGCACGAAATTGATACAAACACAGGATGGAGTGCAATATGTTGATAAATGGGTAATTGCTTGCGAAACTTCCATAACCACAGTTAATTTGAGAGCAGATGCAAAAGGTATTGCAAGTTATGCGTTCAGCGGTTGCTCAAGCCTTACAAGTGTAACTATACCCGACAGCGTAACTTCTATCAGCAGTTATGCGTTCAATGGTTGCAGAAGCCTTAAAAGCATAACCATACCCGACAGCGTAACATCAATCGGCAGTGGTGCGTTCAATATATGCGAAAATCTAAAAGGAGTTTATATAACCGATTTAAAGGCTTGGTGCAATATTGATTTTGGCAACAGTAACCCTTTGTGTTATGCACACAATCTTTATTTAAATAACGAGCCTGTGACCGCAATTACAGCCGAAATGTTGCAAGGCGTAACCGAAATTAAAGATTATGCGTTCGATGGTTGCACAAGCCTTGAAAGTGTAACCATACCCGACAACGTAACTACTATCGGCAAGTATGCGTTCTATGAGTGCACAAACCTTGAAAGTGTAACCATACCCGACAGCGTAACTTCTATCGGCGGTGGGGCGTTCAGCGGTTGCACAAGCCTTGAAAGCATAACGGTTGATTTGAACAATAAAAATTATTCAATTCAAGACGGCATTTTGTATAACAAAAATAAAACAATACTAATTCAATGTCCGGGAGCAAAAACTTCTGTTAATATTCCCGACAGTGTTACTTCTATCGGTTGGGGTGCGTTCTATGGTTGCACAAATCTAACAAGCATAACCATACCCGATGGTGTAACTTCAATCGGAGAGAGGGCGTTCTATGATTGCACAAGCCTTAAAAGTATAACAATACCCGATAGCGTAACTACTATCGGTCGTAGTGCGTTCGAGAATTGCAAAAAACTTGAAAGCGTAACCATAGGCAACGGCGTAACTTCTATCGGCAGTTGGGCGTTCGGTGGTTGCACAAGCCTTAAAAGTGTTACATTTAAAAATACAACGGGTTGGAGAGTTTCTAAAAGTAGTGATATGTCAAATGCACAGGATATAACTGTTACGGATACAACACAAAACGCAACGCTTTTGAACTATACTTATCGCGATTATTATTGGAAACGCTATGATAATTAAAAACTAATAAAAGCGTAAAGGGGCGGGCGGCGCATTTTGAAAATGCGCCGCCCGTATTCTATGTGTAATATAATGTGTGGTGTACGCCGCGAAGCGGCGGCAAAAGAATAAACTGCGGTCAACCCCACTCCCCTTTTTTGATTTCCCCCACTCCCCTGCGCAAGGGGAGTGGGGGAATATAGTGTAGGGTGGGGTGTGAGGTTTACCTTATTATGTCACCCTGAGCGGAACGAGCCGCAAGGCGAGTGCAGTCGAATGGGCCTGGTTTGGGTATGTCGCATAAGATTGACCTAAGCGCAATGAAATACCGGATTCTTCGACTGCGCACCTGCGGTGCTTGCTCAGAATGACAAGGGGTGTCGCCCTCGGGCAGAATGACAAAACGGCAGGCAAGGGGGATTTCACAATTATTTTTTGCAAGATAATATTTTATGGGTTGATTTACACGGCGGCTTATGGTATAATGCCTTTAATGGGGTTTTCCCCGTCATTCGGAGGATGTCTATGCAGCCTAAGTACAAAAGAGTGCTCATCAAACTTTCGGGCGAGGCGCTCGCGGGGCCGGACGGCCACGGGCTTAACGAAAACGTAATTGCAAAGGTGGTCGATCAGATAGAGGCCATTAAGAAAATGGGTGTGGAAATCGCCCTCGTCATCGGCGGCGGAAACTTCTGGCGCGGTCGGCAGGGCAAGAAAATGGACAGAACCACGGCCGATCACATGGGCATGCTGGCTACCGTTATGAACTCCCTCGCGATGATGGACGCGCTCGAGCAGAGGGGAATGCCCACGCGTGTGCAGACGGCGCTTATTATGACTTCGGTTGCGGAGCCGTACATTCTGCGCAAGGCGCTGTCGCACTTCGAAAAGGGCAGGATAGTCATAATGGCGTGCGGCACGGGCAATCCGTACTGCTCCACCGATACGGCGGCGGCCCAACGCGCGTGCGAAATTCAGGCGGACGTTTTGATGATGGCAAAAAACATTGACGGCATATACGACAGCGATCCCAAGCTCAATCCCGCCGCCAAGAAGTACGACCACATAAATTATATAGACATAATCAAAAACGGCATAAAGGCCATGGACGCGACGGCGGCCACCATGTGTATGGAAAACAACATACCCGTCATCGCGTTCGGGCTTGACGAGCCCGACTCTATCGTGCGCGTGGTCTGCGGCGAAAGGTTGGGCACGGTTATAGATAATAACAGATAAGGAGAGGAAAATATGGTAGAGCAGATAGAAGAAATCATACTCGTTCTGGACGACAAACTCGAAAAGGCTATCTCGGTTTTAAAGGAGGATTATTCCTCTATCCGCGCCGGCAGGGCCAATCCCCATATACTCGATAAAGTAATGGTTGATTATTACGGCGCGCCCACGCCCGTGACGCAGACATCCAACATCACGGTGCAGGAGGGCAGGTGCCTTGTCGTTTCGCCGTGGGATACGTCCATATTAAAGGCGATAGAAAAGGCCATTCAGGTGTCCAACATAGGCATAACGCCCACCAACGACGGCAAGGTGATAAGGCTGGTTTTCCCCGAGCTCACGGAGGAGCGCCGCCGCGATCTCGTAAAGCAGATACGCAGAATGGGCGAGGACGCGAAGGTTGCCCAGCGCAACGTCCGCCGCGAGGCAATGGACGCGCTTAAAAAGCTCAAGACGGACAAGGTAATTTCCGAGGACGAATTTGCCGCGGGCGAAAAGGAAGCGGAGAAGATGGTTTCCGAAGCCGTGGCCAAGGTGGACGCGGCAATGACGGCCAAAGAGAAGGAGATCATGACCGTCTGAGCGCGCCTCGGAAGGTCTTTCCCCGGCGGGATTTCAAATGGCAGATAACAACAACTCGTTGCCCGAACATATCGGGATAATAATGGACGGGAACGGAAGATGGGCCGCAAAGAGGGGCCTGCCCCGTTCTCTCGGCCACAGCGCGGGAATGAAGCGCATGATAGGCCTTGCAAAAAAGGCCAAAGAAGCGGGCGTACACTATCTTACGGTGTACGCGCTTTCCACGGAAAATTTTTCCCGCCCCCAAGAGGAATTGGACGGGCTGTATGCGCTGATAAAGAAATATTTCAAAGGGCAGGCGGCAAAGCTTATCAAAAGCGGCGCGGCCGTTAAAATAATAGGCGATCTGTCCCTGTTGCCCCCCGACGTCGCCCAAATAATACAAAAGGGTGCGGAAAAATCCCCGGCCGACGCGGAGTTCACATTCATAATCGCCCTCGGCTACGGCGCGAGGAGCGAGATAGTGCGCGCGGCTAACCTTGCAAAGGACAAAGAGGGCGCGCTCACGGAGGGGGATTTTGCGTCGCTGTTGTACACGGGCGGCGTGCCCGACCCCGACCTCATAATAAGGACGGGCGGGGAGGTGCGCCTTTCCAACTTCCTGCTGTGGCAGGCGGCCTATGCGGAGCTGTATTTTACCGATACGCTTTTCCCCGATTTCACCGATAAAAAATTCGAAAAAGCGCTTAACGAATATTCATCGCGCGCGAGGCGGTTCGGGGGAGTATAAAGGAGCGGTCTTGTATGAAACAAAGAGTAATAACGGGCATAGTATACGTCCTGGTCATGGTCGGCCTTCTGGCGATGAAAATCTACGTGCCGCCCCTCACGACGGCAAGCGGGGATGAGCTGTACCTGGGCTCGCTGGGCATCGATTTGCTTTTCTGGGCCATATCCGTCATAGGCGCGTATGAGTTTTTGCGCGCGGTAAAGGACGTATCCCAAAAGCAACGCGCCGTCGCGCTCGTCACATGCGCGATGATAATCCCGGCGTTCGTAGTGACAAAACTGTGCTTTAAAGGCTTGGGCAGCGAGAGATTTTCGGAAGCTTCCCTCATAATGCTTCTGGGCGTCGCGAGCTTCGGAATGATGGTGGTCGCCTCGCTGATGGTGTTTGATTTTCTGAACAGCAATCTGAAATCCACCGCGCTTGCGGAGCTTTGCATACTCTATTGCGGCGTTCTGACGTGCGTCGCGCCCAACATAAACCACCTCGGGCAAGATCCGTCCCTTTCGCGCACGGCGATAATTTTACTTATATTCATAACCCCCGGCGTGGACGCGTTCGCCTTTTTCTTCGGCAAGCTCTTCGGCGGGAAATTCCCCAAAAAGCTCGCCCCGCACACCAGCCCAAACAAGACGGTGGTCGGCGCGATAGGCGGCCTCATAGGCGGCGTTTTTGCGGCTACGCTCGCGTGGCTCGTTACCGAATTTCTCCCCGGCGCGTCCTTCAATTACGCGGGTCCCGTTCCCAAAGCGGCGCTTTTAATACTCTTTGCCCTTCCCGCTTCCGTCTTTGCCCAGCTCGGCGATCTGTTTGAAAGCGCGATAAAGCGGGGGTGCGGCATAAAGGATATGGGCAAGATCCTGCCCGGTCACGGCGGCGTGCTCGACAGGTTCGACAGTATGCTCTTCGCCTCGGTCGCGATAGTCGTGTGCTTCATGATAATAAGCGTGTGATAAAAAATTTGCGCGATTTTAAAAATGCGGCCGATACCGCGTTTGACCGCGGAAAGGATAATTTTGCTTTAAAAAACCGGCGAAGCGTTTCGTCGGTATTTTTTACAACCGCGGCATGCAAGGGTCGTGCGGCTAATATGCTTTGCGCGCTGTTTTTGCGGCCGCGCAGACATTAAATGAAATTTTGAGGGTATAATATAAAATGAAGAAAGTTGCGCTCGTCGGGAGCACGGGCTCCATAGGCAGACAGGTTATAGACGTAATAGAAGGGCACGGGGATAAATTCAAAGCGGTGTGCCTTATAGCCAATTGCTCGGCCGCGGCGTTCGAGGCCCAATTGGCTTCCCTTTCCCCCGAGTTTGCCGCGCTCACGGACATCGACGCGGCAAAAAGTGTAAAAAATGTGCCCGACGGCACCCGCTTCTTCGCGGGAGAGGATGGCGCGCTCAAGGCCCTGGAGGAGTGCGGCGCGGACGTAGCGTTTGTCGCGTGCGGCGGCTTTGCGGGCCTCAAATACAGCTTAAAGGTAGCCTCTCTCGGCATGGTTCTGGCGCTCGCCAATAAGGAGTCGCTCGTCTGCGGGGGAGAAATTCTCTTGCCCGCCGCCCAAAATATCGTGCCCGTGGACAGCGAACATTCGGCTATCTGGCAGTGCCTCAACTTCGACAGGCGCGGGAAATTTTCCCGCCTCGTCATAACGGCGAGCGGCGGGGCGTTCCGCGGCAAAAAGTGGGAGGAGCTGAAAGGCGTTACGGCGGCGCAGGCGACTGCCCACCCCACGTGGAAGATGGGCGCGAAGATAACGGTTGACAGCGCGACGCTTTTGAATAAGGGCTACGAGATAATAGAAGCCCACCACCTTTACGGCGCGCCCTACGATAAGATTACTGCGGTCATACACCCGCAGAGCATAGTCCATTCGCTGGTGGGGTTTGAGGACGGGGCGTATCTTGCCCAGCTCTCCTGCCCGGACATGCGGCTTCCCATTCAGCTTGCCTTGACCTATCCCCAAAGGATGGGCGCGGGGCTTGAATATCTCGATTTCACAAAGGCTTTCTCCCTTGATTTTTCGCCGCTTGAAAGGGGCGTGCGGCCGCTGTTCGATCTGGCCGTGGAGTGCGGCCGCGCGGGCGGGATAATGCCCGCCGTTCTGAACGCGGCGAGCGAGATTGCCGACGGCGCGTTTTTGAGGGGGGAGATAGGTTTTACCGATATATTTACGGTGTGCGACAAAACCGTTCAGACCTCCGCGGGCGGGGCGGCGGAAAGCTATGACGGCCTCGCGGAAGCCGATAAACTTGCCCGTCTGAGGGCGCGCAAATTCATTTTGGGGTGAGATGATACAATTACTTGCATCAAACGTCGGTACTACGGTACTATCCATATTTTTGGCCGTGATCATTCTGCTTGCCATGATAACCGTGCACGAGTTCGGGCACTTCCTTACGGGCAGGATTTTGGGCTTCAAAATAACCGAATTTTCCATAGGCTTCGGGCCTGCGGTTTTTAAGCGCGTGAGCAAAAAGACGGGCATTGCCTTTTGCCTGCGCGCCTTTCCTTTGGGAGGATTCTGCGCGTTTGCCGGCGAGGACGGCGAAGAAGAGGACGGCAAAGATAAAGAAGATTTTGACGGCGGGGGGATAAAGCCCGTTGACGCCGGGGATATAAGCGCGGGGGATATAAAAAGCGCAACCGCGGGACAAACCGGGGGAGATGTTATCCCGGGCGGCGCGGAAAAACCAACAGAGCGCGTTTTAGAGCCGCAGGGCAGGGATTTTATCGACCAGCCGCCGTGGAAGAGAATAATCGTGTTGGTTGCGGGCGCGTTTTTCAACTATGCGCTCGCATTGATACTTATAATCATAGGCGCTTTTTCGTTCGGCCAGCCCTCATACAAATTGCTTTCCGTGGAGCCGGACCCCGCCTACGCCGCATACAGTTTCGAAGAGGGCGACGTGATTTTGGGCGCGGAAGGCAGGACGGTTTACCTCGCCACCGACTTGATAGCCGCGCTTAACGGCAAGTCGGAGGGGGATATTGGGGGGTTTACGGTCCTCCGCGACGGGGAAGAGAGGGAGATTGAAGTCGCCATGCGCTCCGATTGCAACTTCAAAAATTCCTCGGAAGTGAGCAAGATATGGCGCGCGCTCGGCGCGGGCACGTACGAGCGGCCCGACGGACTTTATTGGAATGTGACCGCGCAGAACTGCCGCTTTCCCTTTTGGCAGACTGTCGGGCGGTCGTTTGGATATTCTTTCAGAATGGCGGGCTCGATTTTCAAGGTGCTCGGCGAGCTGTTGACGGGCAATTTGGGGCTAAACGCCATGGGCGGGCCTGTAACAACCATAAAGGTGACGGGCGAAATGGCGGTGCAGGGCGTGCAGAGCTTTTTGCAGGTCGCCGCGTATATAGGCGTGAATTTAGCCGTATTCAACCTGTTGCCCATACCCGCTCTCGACGGGAGCAAGGTGGTCTTTTGCCTGATAGAGTGGATTTTCCGCAAGCCCGTGCCGCGCAAGGTGGAGGCGATCATCCACGCTGTCGGCTTTGTCCTGATACTTGGGTTTGCGGTGTTGGTGGATGTGTTGCAGTTCGCCCGCTGCTGAGATGTGTGTGCAAAGTAGGGCGGCGAATTATTCGCCGCCCTACTTTGCACTGCTCCCGCTAAACGCATATAAGCGTCGCATAACATTGTCAAGCTCCGCGCCGCTTTGGTCGTGTACGTCTTTGTACACTCCCTGCAGTCGGTGCTCGCTTTCCTCGTTCTGCTCGCTTCTCTGCGTTTATAGACTTCGTAATATCAGCTCCCGCAACAAAAGGCGGGCATTCACCCTGCTGAGGCGCAGGTATGCGCAAATTGTGACGAGCGCGGTCTTGGGGAGTAATGTTGAAACGGCTTTCCCACTCAAGACAGGGGGACCCATTCGACTCCGCTACGCTTCGCTCAGGGTGACGACGTACCCTTGCCCTCGTCCCCCCAAATGGAAGAAGCCAAGAAAGGCTCCCTTTGCTTGCAAGGGGAGCTGTCGCCGAACGGCGACTGAAGGGATTGCCATTCTAAATTACATCATTAAAGCGCGGGCGATTTCACCCGCGCTTTTTGACTTCTTTATCGCAATAAATTTTTAAGCGTTCTCCTGCTCGGGGGCTTCCGCATCTTCCTCGGCCGCCGCCTGTTTTTTGCCGCTTTCGGCGTATTTGGAAATCTGCTTTACAAAGCTCTTGGAAGAGAGCAATATTGCGCCGACGACGAT
>CANREQ010000004.1 GCA_947629695.1 uncultured Clostridia bacterium
CCTTGTCAGACCTTCCATGTTGCGGGCAAGGCACAAAATCGCCATCACCTCGCTGGCGGCGGTTATCGAAAAACTTTCTTTGCGGCTGTAACTTTCGCAGCCCTTCATGTTTCCCGCCTCGCAGGAAAGGGTTATATCTCGAAGGGCCCTGTCGTTCATATCCATACAGCGGTGGAAATACACGTCCTTGATCTTCAGCGCGTTTCCGCGGAAAATGTGGTTATCTATCATCGCGCACAGCAAATTGTTGGCCGCCGTTATCGCGTGCAAGTCGCCCGTAAAGTGCAAATTTATATCCGCCATGGGCACGACCTGCGCGTATCCGCCGCCCGCCGCGCCGCCTTTGATGCCGAACACGGGGCCCAAAGAGGGCTCCCTCAATGCAAGGCACACCTTTTTGCCTATGCGTGAAAGCCCGTCGGCAAGGCCTATGGAGACTGTGGTTTTGCCCTCGCCGCTCGCCGTCGGGTTTATTGCGGTGACCAAAACGAGCTTGGACTTTGGGGAATATTCGGCTATGTTTATCTTGGCTTTGTATTTTCCGTACAGCTCCAGCTCCTCTTCCGTGAGGGAGAGCTTTGCGGCTATCTCGCGAATATCGCGCATTTTACAATTTTCGGCAATTTCTATGTCTGTCAGCATTGTCAGATTACCTTTAAAAAATGTGAATTTATAATAGTAAGACTATTATAACACAACAAACGCGCAAAGTATAGAAAATTAAAGCACCTTTTTGAAAATTTATTTAGCGGAAAATTTATCCTGTTTATTTGGCGGCTTGCGCCATTTTTCGGGGTGTTTTCGCTTGACTTTGCCATTCCCGCGGGCATAAAATTATTACAATAACTTTTATGGGCGCATTATTGCCAAGTGCGCGCCGAAGGAGCGTTTTTTATGGCTGATAAGAAAAGAGCGGTTACTCAGGACAAGCTGGTGGCTCTGTGCAAAAACAGGGGATTTATCTTCCCCGGAAGCGAAATTTACGGCGGACTTGCAAACACGTGGGATTACGGCCCCCTCGGAGTGGAGTTCAAGAACAACGTCAAGAGGGCTTGGTGGAAAAAATTCGTGCAGGAAAACACGTTGAATACGGGCCTCGACTGCGCTATTTTGATGAACACCCGCACGTGGAAAGCGAGCGGGCACCTCGGCGGATTTTCCGACCCCTTGATGGACTGCAAGAGCTGTAAGACCCGCCACCGCGCGGACAATTTGGTGGAAGCTTACTGCAAAAAACACGGACTTGACGTAAAAGTCGAGGCAATGGACAACGACGCGCTGGAAAAATTCATAACCGAAAAGGGCGTTGTCTGCCCCGTCTGCGGCAAGAGCGATTTCACTCCGATAAGAAAATTCAACCTGATGTTCAAGACTTTCCAGGGGGTCACCGAGGACAGCGTGAACACGGTATATCTGCGGCCCGAGACGGCGCAGGGGATATTCGTCAACTTCAAAAACGTACAGCGCGCGGCGAGGATGCGCGTGCCCTTCGGCATAGGCCAGATAGGCAAATCCTTCCGCAACGAGATAACGCCCGGAAACTTCATCTTCCGCGTCCGCGAGTTCGAGCAGATGGAGCTGGAGTTTTTCTGCAAACCGGGCACCGACCTCGAGTGGTTCAATTATTGGAAGAATTTCTGCAAGGATTTCCTTTTGTCTTTGGGCATGAAAGAGGAAAATTTAAGGCTTCGCGACCACTCCCCCGAGGAGCTGTGCTTCTACTCCAAGGCGACGACCGACTTCGAATACAACTTCGCGTTCGGCTGGGGAGAGCTTTGGGGCGTTGCGGACAGGACCGATTACGACCTTACCCAGCACCAGAAAGAAAGCGGCGAGAGCATGGATTACATCGACCCTACGACAAACGAAAAATACGTGCCCTACGTCATCGAGCCCTCTTTGGGGGTTGAGAGAATGGTGCTTGCGTATCTGACCGACGCGTACGACGAGGAAGTTTTGGACGCGGAAAAGAACGACGTGCGCACGGTTTTACATCTGCACCCCTTCCTCGCGCCCTACAAGGCGGCGATCCTGCCCCTTCAAAAGGGACTGTCCGAAAAGGCGGACGAAGTGTACAGGGCGCTTGCAAAGAAATTTTCCGTCACCTACGACGTTACGGGCTCTATAGGCAAGCGTTACCGCAGACAGGACGAGATAGGCACGCCGTTCTGCATAACGATAGACTTCGACACGCTTGAAAACGACACCGTAACCGTGCGCGACAGGGACAGCATGGAGCAGATACGCCTGCCGATAAGCGAGCTTGAAAGTTATATCTCAAAGGCTTTGGAGTTTTGATTTTATTTGATTTTATGCGAAACGCGCCCGCCGTCACGGCGGGCGCGTCTTGTTTTTCAAGCGGGCGCGCTTTTTTATTTTGAGGTTTGCCTTCCGCGCAAATTATTCGTCATCGTCGGCCAACGCCGATTCGTCGGAGCTCCTTCTTCTGAATAAGGAGAAAAATCCGCCCTTTGCGGCAGAGGGTTCGGCGTTCTTCTTCACCTTTCCCTCTTTGGCTAAATCGCCCTGAAGGTCGAGCTTTTCGCAGGGGTTGACGTCAACATATTTGCAATCCAACGCGTATTCGAACACGTTCTTCATTATCCACTCGCAGATGTTGACGTCCTCTTCGGGAACGCCTTCGAAGAATTTTTCAACGGCGTGATAATCTACGGTCTTTATGTACTTATCCCCGAGGGCGGGCAGGAAATATTTATCCACGCAAGCGGATATGCGCTCGCCGTACCTTTTGGAGATCTTCTTGATATTTTTATCTATCTGCTGCTCGTCGATGTAAGATTGGAGCCACTCCAAAATTACGAAGGAAAATCTCAGCTTTATCTTTGCGGGGGATATGAGCCATTTGACAAATCCGCCGAGGCCGCCGAAAAGGAGCGGGAACGCCGAAAAAAGTATGGACATCACCGCAAATATTATGGCTATAGTATCCACTACCGCGCTGTGACTGTCCGAGGAGCCCTCCACCGCCGAAATGATCAGCGCGGTTATGCCTATCGCGAGGGAAGCGAGGCGGACGATCATCAAAATTATACTGCTCGCTTTTTTGCGCATCTTGTTCTTTGCGACCGATGTGCTGTTGCCCGAGGCAACGGTGACTATGACGAGGGCGGCCAGCGTCACGAGATATATGCCCATGCAGACGTAAAGCGCGACGTCGTAGCCCAGCGCGAGGTCCTTCCCTATCTTGCTGACGAGAAGGAAGGGCACGTACAGAAGGAAAAACACTATGGAGATCAGCGTGGTGATGAGGCTCATGCGGCGCTTGATCTGCGGCCAATTTTCGCGTATGGGCTTTATCCACGCATTGTAAATTTCCGCCGCCATGTTGCCGACGTTGCGCGCAGTATCGACCGCGCCCGTTATCGTCTTTATGAGCGACTGTTTTTGCTTCCTTTCGGAGAATTCGATATGCTCCGTCTCCTCATCTTCGGGCGCAGCTACCGTTATCGCGCTTTCTTCCTCGGTCACTTTGTTTTTATCCTTTTTTCTCATCATATCCTCCTCAGCCTATAATCTCGCCGTAGCGGGAATACAGCCTTTCGATATTTTCGCGCACGTCGCGCAATTTATCGGTAATTTCTTTGACTTTTTTGTAATCTGCGGTAACCAGCGGGTCGGCAAGCAGGCAATTGAGTGCGTTTTCTTCCTCTTCCGCGGCCGCTATACCGCTCTCCAACGCCTTTATCTCCGCCCTTCGCTTGGCCTCTTCCGCCCTCTCTTTACCGGAGCGGTAACTTCTCTCCCTCTCCTCTCTTTTAGCTATTCTTTCCGCCTGCTCTTCCCCGGCGCGCTTTATGGCAGCAAGCTCTTCTTTTTTCTTCCTGAAATCCTCATAGCCGCAATCGTATACGTTGAGCTTTTTGTCCTCTATTTCCACTATCCTGCCGGCGACGGCGGAGATGAAATACCTGTCGTGGGAGACGAAAATCACGGTTCCGTCGAAGGCGCGCAAGGCCTCTTCCAGACTCTCGCGTGCGGGCAGATCGAGGTGGTTTGTAGGCTCGTCCAAAACGAGCACGTTGCCGCCCGCGTTCTCGAATACGCACAGCGCTAGCTTGGCCCTTTCCCCGCCGGATAGCGAGGATACTTTTTTGTCTATATCCCCCGCTTCAAGCCCGCACCTCGCGAGCGCGGCGCGCGCCTCTGTCTGGGAGAACGATATGTGCCTTCCCCACAGCTCTTCAAGCACGGTGTTGCCGGGGTCGAGGTTCGCCGTTTCCTGGTCGTAATAGGAAAACGCGACGTACCTTCCGAGTGCGATAAGCGGATTTTTGCCGCCTACTATCTCCCTCAAAAGGGTGGATTTTCCCGCCCCGTTTTCGCCGACGAGCGCGACCTTTTCACCCCGCCTGATTTTTAATTGACCCCCTACTATCAGCGATTTACCGCCTATTGAGAGGTTTAAATCATCTATTAAGATCACGGCCTCCGACGGCTGTTGGGAACAGGTGAATTTAAAGCGCGGGGGCGGCGGGGGCAGGAATGGCTTTTCTGCTTCGGGGAGTTTTTCAAGCTGTTTGACCCTGCTCTGCGCGCTCTTTGCCGTGGTGGCGCGGACAATGTTCTTATCTATATAAGTCTGAAGTTTTTCGACCTGCGCGACGTAGGATAAATACTCCTTTTGCGCGCGCTCGTAAGCCGCCCTTTTGAGCTCTTTGTACTTGGTGTAATTTCCCCTGTACAGCGTGAAGCGGCCGTTTTCGATTTCGGCGACGCTGCCCGCGATTTTATCGAGAAAAAACCTGTCGTGGGAGACGACAAAGAGCGCGCCCTTGTACGAGGAGAGAAAATCTTCCAGCCAAAAGAGCGTCTTTACGTCGAGGTGGTTGGTGGGCTCGTCCAGAATGAGCAAGTCGAAGTCTGATAAAAGCAGCCGCGCGAGCTTCAGCCGCGTCTTTTCCCCGCCCGACATACTGCTTATTTGCCGCCCGTAGAAGTCCGCAAAGCCCATGCCGTTGAGCACCGTCTTTATGCGCACGTCCACGTTGTAACAATCGTGCGAGGCGACGAATTTTTCAAGTGCTTCGATCTTGGCCGAAAGCGCGGAATATTCCCTGCCGCCGTACTCGCACTCCGAAAGTTTTTGCGAGAGGCCGGCAAGCTTTTCCACCGCCTCGATCTCGCGGGAGAATACGCGCCGCATTTCCCCGTAGACCGTGTTCTCGCTTTCGTAGCCGCCGTTTTGCTCCAGATAGCCTATCTTTAATCCGTTTTTGCGGAAAAGGGTGCCCGCATCCGGGGAAAGTTCCCCCGTCATGAGCTTTATAAGCGTCGTCTTGCCCGCGCCGTTTTCGCCGACGAGGCCAATTCTGTCGCCCTCGTTTATCTCGAACGCGACGCCCGTAAATATTGAGTTGCCGTCGTAGGAAAACGCCACGTTATCGGCAGAGAGTATCATAATTCAAAAATCCCATTCGGGTATGTATTGCCCGTCCGCGCTCGATCTGTCCTGCAAAAACACGTTGGTGAGGCCGCACCTTTCCACAGCGGATAGCACGCTTTTGTATTCCCTGTCGGTAATTTTACGCGACAGCTCCGGGAAGCGGGAAATATCCCCGCAGGGCGTGTATTGGCTCATGAGCGAAAAGTATACGCTTTTGGGGAGAGTCGCCACAAACTCCGCCACTTTCACGCTGTCGTATGCGGCGAGCGGAAGTATCAGGTGGCGCACTATACAGCCGGAGAGCATCTTGCCGTCCTTATCGAATTTCGCCTCTTTTTGCGCCATGTGCCCGACGGCTTCAAAGGCGACGGCAGGATAATCCTTTCTGCCCGTGTACCTTTCGGCAAGATAGGGGTCGGCAAACTTCAGATCGGGCAGATATATGTCCGTAAAAGTGTCGGCGAGGAGGAGATTTTCCTCCGTCTCGTAGCCGTGGGTGTTGTAAACTATGGGAATCGCGGGCTTGTACAGCGCGAAGGCCTGCGCGATTTTATCGGTATAGTGCGTGGGCGTGACGAGGTTTATGTTGTCCGCGCCCATATCTTCCAGCCGCTTGAAAATATCCGCGAGCTCCCGCACGGAAATTTCCTTGCCGCGGAGGGAACGCGAAAGCTCGAAATTCTGGCAGAAAACGCATTTTAAAGAGCATCCGCAGAAAAAGACGCAACCGCTGCCCTTCGAAAAGGATATAGGCGGCTCCTCGAATGGGTGGAGATAATATTTGGCTATTTTCAGCCCCTTTACCCCGCACCTGCCGACATTTTTCCGTCTGTCCGCCCCGCACGCTACGGGGCACAGTTTACACTCCATACAGCTATTTTATCACACCTCATAAATTTTGTAAACCATATCGCATTTATTTGACACGCGCCATTTTTGATTATATAATGAAATCACAACCTATAGAGAGTGTGCGAGAGAACGGCTCTGCGACCACACAGCAACCTGCCAAGCAAGGTGCTAAGACCGAACCGATGGGTAAAATAACTTTGAAATATCCCGTTCGGCGAGGCCGTGCGGGTTTTTTTAAGCCGATTTTTATTATCCCACCCGCCTTTTAAAGTCTTTTAGGCGCGCCCGTGGATATTATAAAACGGTTTGGGGTTATTCACAATAATTTATAATAAAATTTCAGGAAAAAATCAGGAAGTGTGAGATCATGAAGACATTTTTCACAAGCGAAAGCGTGACCGAGGGTCACCCCGACAAACTGTGCGACAACGTTTCCGACGCGATAGTTGACGCGATACTTTCCGCCGACCCCATGGCGAGGTGCGCCGTGGAGTGTTGCGCCGCCTACGACAGGCTTCTTATTATGGGCGAGGTTACCTCCAAAGCGGGGGTGGATTACGAGAGCATCGCGCGCAAGACCATAAAGGACATAGGATATACGTTCGGCGGGTTCTCCTACGACAACTGCCGCGTGGACGTCGCCATTCACGAGCAGAGCGCGGACATCGCGATGGGCGTGGACGGCTCTTTGGAGCAAAGGGACGGCGACAGGCAGGAAGAAAGCGGGCTGGGCGCGGGCGACCAGGGAATGATGTTCGGCTATGCCTGCAAGGAGACGGAAGAGCTTATGCCCCTCCCCATCTCGCTTGCGCACAAACTCGCAAAAAAGCTGACGCAGGTAAGGAAATCAAAACAGCTCCCCTATCTGAGGCCGGACGGAAAGACGCAGGTGACGGTTGAGTACGACGACGGAATACCCCGCCGCATAGACGCGGTCGTATTATCCGCCCAGCACGACGAGAGCGTTTCGCAGGAAAAATTAAAAGCCGACCTGCTCGAGCACGTCATTAAAGCCACTTTGCCCAATGAACTTCTCGACGAAAAGACCAAGTATTTCATCAATCCAACGGGGAGATTCGAGATAGGCGGCCCCGAGGGAGACAGCGGGCTGACGGGGCGCAAGATAATCGTCGATACTTACGGCGGCGCGTGCGCCCACGGGGGCGGCGCGTTTTCCGGCAAGGACCCCACGAAAGTTGACCGCTCGGCGGCGTATATGGCGAGATATATCTGCAAAAACATAGTTGCGGCGGGGCTGTGCTCCAAAATAGAATTGCAGGTTTCATATGCGATTGGCGTATCCACTCCCGTCTCCGTTTTCGTGGATACTTTCGGCACGGGAAAGCTGAACGACGGGGAAATAGCCGACATAATCAAAAGAGAATTCGATTTGCGGCCGTATGCGATAATCCGCACCCTCGGCCTGCGCAGACCCATATATTTGCAGACGGCGGCTTACGGGCATTTCGGAAAAGAGGGGCTCCCCTGGGAGAAATGCGACAGGGCGGAAGAACTTGTAAAATATCTGAAGAAATGAAATTTATAAAGTGGATCGGCGGGGGATTGTTCCCCGAAAATTACACATGCGGGCTGTGCGGAAGGGAAATTTTCGGACAAAAGGGGCTGTGCGCGAAGTGCGCCGCAAAAGTTACGATGAACGACGGCGCGACCTGTCCCGTCTGCGGCAGAAAGACGGCGACGGATTCGCTGTGCCTCGAGTGCAAGCAAAACGCGCCCGTGTTCGCCAAAGCCGTTTCCGCGATAGTGTATAAAGAGGGCGGCACGCGGCTAATTTACAAATTCAAGCGCGGCGGGGCGCATTTAAAGGATTATTTTGCCGACTTGCTCTCCGGCAAGTGCGCGCAATTTTCCGACGCGGACGGCATATGCTTTGTGCCGATGTCGCCCAAGGACAAGCTGAAGCGGGGCTATAACCAATCCGAACTGTTGGCGCGTGCGCTTTCCGAAAGGCTTAACATTCCCGTTTTGGAGGGCGCGCTGAAAAAGGTCAAAAAGACGGCGCAACAAAAACGCCTCACACGGCAGGAGCGCGCCGAAAATCTGCGCGCGGCTTTTAAGGCGGACAGGGAAGTTGTCAAGGGCAAGACGCTTATACTTACAGACGACGTGATGACGACGGGGACTACGGCGGAAGTTATCTGCACGGAGCTCAAAAAGCGGGGTGCGGAAAAGATTTATTTTGTGACGGCGGCCTCGGTGGAATATATCCCGCCGCTCGCTTTCAATCCTATTATGGCTTAGTGAATTTTCTTATGAATTTTTTGCAAAACGCGCGGGGCACGGCGATTATCGCCGCGCCCCTTTAATTTATTTTATTGCCAAACGCCGCTTATTTTTCCGTCGCATTTTAAAGCCGACGTATGTCCTTAATCATTTCGAGGAACTGCGCCTCGTCTATGACTTTTACGCCCAACTTCTTCGCCTTATCCAGCTTGGAGCCCGCCGCCTCGCCCGCGATGACTAGGGTGGTTTTGGCCGTCACGGAGCTTTGACATTCTCCGCCTCCGGCCTCTATAATCTTCTGCGCGTCACTGCGCTTGTACGATTGCAACGTGCCCGTCAAAACTACCGATTGACCCGCGAATATGCCCGAACGAACGCGATTTTCCGGCGCTTCCACAGTCACGCATTTCAGTAAATTTTCCAGCTCTTCGCCATTCTCTTTGTCGGCGAACCAATTGACAATTGCGGCGGCGGTCACTTCGCCCACGTCGTCGAGGGCGGTCAGCTCTTCCACGCTTGCGGCGGCGAGGGAATCCATGCTTCCAAACGCCTTTGCCAGCGCCTTTGAGGCGACCTTTCCCACTCCTTCTATGCCGAGCGCGAAGATAAATCTGTCAAGGCTTACGCGCCTGCTTTTCTCTATCGCGCCGAGCAAATTATCTATCTTCTTCTCCTTAAAGCCCTCGAGCGCGGATAACTGCTCCGCGGTGAGCGAATACAGCCCGGAGGCTTTGCTTATCCCCACCTCTTCCAGAAGACGGGCGGCCGTCATCTCCGAAAAGCCCTCTATATTCATCGCGCCCTTGGACGCAAAATGGGCCAGATACGAAATTATCCTCGGCGGGCATCTGCGGTTGGTGCAGAACAAATTCGCGCCTATCTCCTCTATCGGGCTGGAACAGAAGGGACAAGTACGGGGTTTTTCCACTTCCACGCTCTCGCCCGTGTGCTCCACACAGCCCAAAATTTCCGGAATCACCTCGTTTGAGCGCCTTATCAGCACGCGGCTGTTTATGCGCACGTCCTTGCGCGCTATGTCGCCGAGGTTGTTGAGCGTGGCCTTGCGCACCGTCGCGCCGCCCAGCTCCACGGGCTCGACTTCCGCAAGGGGTGTGAGTTTGCCCGTCCTGCCCACCTGCCAGCGCACGTTTTTGACCACCGTTTCCGCCTCTTCCGCCTCGAACTTGAAAGCCATGGCAAAGCGCGGGAATTTATCCGTGTAGCCTATCTCCTCGCGGCGGGTGCAATCGTTTAGCTTTATCACCGCGCCGTCCGTCAGAACGTCGATTTTCTTGCGCTCCACCTCGATTTCCTCGATGGCCGCGAACACTTCCTCCTCGCTTTTGCAGAGCCGCAAAAAGGGATAAACTTTAAAGCCGTTTTCCTTCAAAAATTCAAAGTGCGCCTGCTGGGTGGGGAGCTCCCCTTCCGACATATAATTGACGTTGTAGAAGAGTATCTCCGGCTTGCGCTCCTTTGTCTGGGCGGGGTCGAGGTTGCGTATCGCGCCCGCCGCCGCGTTGCGCGCGTTTTTGAGCGGCTCCTTCGCGGTGCGGTTGTACTCCTCCAACACCGAAAGTCTTATTATCGCCTCGCCCTGCACCTCCAGCACGCCTTTGTACGATATTTCGAGCGGGAAAGATTTTATTGTGAGACACTGCGCGGTTACATCCTCGCCCTCCACGCCGTTGCCCCGCGTAGTGGCGCGCACAAACCTGCCGCCCTCGTAAGTTAAGCACATGGTCAGTCCGTCGAATTTGTACTCCACCGTAAACTCGGGGTCGGGCACGACCTTTTTTATGCGCGTGAAAAAGGCTGTGAGCATGTCGTACGTCACCGATTTGTCGAGCGAATAAAGCCGCCTGATGTGCGCATGCTTTTCGAATTTTTCTATGGGCTCGCCGCCAACCCTGCGCGTGGGACTGTCGAACGCCCTCTCGCCGGTGGCGTTTTCCCACTCGACCAGCTCGTCGTACAATTTGTCGTACTCGCTGTCGGGCACGGACGGCTTGTCGAGCACGTAGTATTCATATGCCCATTTATTGAGCGTATCTATTATCTCTCTTATGCGTTTTTCCATGACTTTTACTTGTTCTTTAAATTATTTCGAGTGGAGCCAGCGTTGCCGAAAGCTCCTTTATTCCCTGATTGTCAAAGGCGATATCCAGCACGCTTCCCCCGTTTTTCATTGAAATTATCGTGCCCAAGCCGAATTTGGGGTGGCGCACCTTCATCCCGACGCGGTAATTTTTGCCGCCCGAAGGAGCCGTTTGCCCCCTTACGCCCGATGGACCCGCCTGTCCGCTTCCGCCCGCCGAAGAAAAACTGCGGGCCGCGGAAAAGTGCGACTCCCCGCCACTTGAAAAGGGTGCGTCGGGCGAATAAACATCGTCGGCGGTATACAGGCTTTTGCGGAAATCGCCCTGTCCGCCGTATCCTCCGCTTGAGCCTCTGAATTGCTTAGACCCCATACTATATCCCGACGAACGGTATGTATCGGCTCGGTTGTAGCCGCCGGAACTAAAGCTGCGCAACATGCCCTCGGTTATGCCGAGGTCGTCTTTGAGCTCCAGCAAAAAGCGGGACGGGCGGGTGGGCTGTCTGCTTCCGTACAGGTAGCGGCTCCGCGAACGGGTTATCCACAGCCGCTTGCGTGCGCGCGTTATGGCGACGTACATCAGCCGCCGTTCTTCCTCTATCGCGGCGGGGTCGTCCTCGGAGCGCGAGGTGGGCATTATCCCCTCTTCCATTCCGCAGATTATGACGTTTTCGAACTCCAGCCCCTTTACGGAGTGGATGGTGGCGAGGGTGACGTAATTGCCGTCGTCCATGTCGTCGGTATCGGACGACAGAGTGACCTGGTTCAAGTAGTCCGTAAGACTTGCCTGCGGATTGAGCCGTACGAAGTCGTCAACGGCGGCGATAAACTCGTCGAGGTTGGAAAGCTTCGCGTCGCCCTCCTCGCTTCCGTCGGCGTAGGCGGAGCGCAAATTCGTCCTGTCTATTATTTCGCGCACGAGCTTGTCCACGCCGCACGTCTGCGACAGAACGACGAGCTCTTTCATAAGTTGCATAAATTCCCCAATCCTCGCCTTGACGGCCGCGCCGAGGGAGAGAAGGCGGTAATCTATGCAAGCGTCGTACAGCGACAGGGAAAGGGGGCGGGAATAATTTTCCATAGCGGTTATCGTCTTATCGCCCAGCCCGCGCTTGGGCACGTTGATAACGCGCATGAATGCTTCGTCGTCGTAGGGGTTGGCTATGAGTCGCATGTACGCGAGCACGTCTTTTATCTCCCGCCTTTCGAAGAACCTGAAGCCGCCGAAAACTTTGTATGGTATCCCGTATTTTCCGAATTCCTGCTCGTAGGAGCGGGTGAGCGCGTTTATGCGCATCAAAACGGCGAAATCGGAGTACTTCGCGCCCGAAAAGACGGCGGAATTTATCGTCTTTGCGGCGAATAGCGCCTCGTCCGCTTCCTGCTCCGTCTGGACGTATTCCGGCTTTACGCCCTCTTCCGCTTCCGTCCACAGGACCTTTTTGTGTCTGTGTCCGTTGTTTGCTATTATGCTGTTGGCGAGGCCGAGAATATTCTTCGTGGAGCGATAGTTGCGCTGTAATTTGTAAATTTTTGCGTCCGGATAATCCCTGTCGAAGCGCAGGATATTTTCTATCTTCGCGCCCCTCCAGCCGTAAATGGATTGGTCGTCGTCGCCCACCACGAACAGGTTTCCGTGCCCCGAGGCGAGTATCCTTATTATGGAATACTGCACCGCGTTGGTATCCTGAAATTCATCGACGAGCACGTAGCGGAATTTATCGGTGAGATAGCCCCGCGCCGTCTCGCTCTTTTTTAAAAGCTCCAGAGTCTTTATGAGCAAGTCGTCGAAATCGAGCGCGTTGTTTTCCTTCAAGCGCTTGTCGTATTCCTCGTATATGGCCGCGATACGGTCTATCTGCCTTTCGTCCTTGAACATAACGCTGTATTCGTTCGCGTCCAGCCCCAAGGTTTTTGCGTTGGCTATATGGAATTTCGCGCCCTTCAACATCTTCTCGTCGTCCGGGCAGAGCGTTTGGCACACCTTTTTGATGATGTTGTTGCGCTCCGTCTCGCTGTATATGGAAAAATTGGGCCTTATGCCCGTCTCCTCGCCGAACCTGCGCAAAATGCGCACGCACATGGAGTGTATGGTGCATATCCACATTCCCCCGCAATCGCCGAGCATGTTCTCCAGCCTTTCCCTCATCTCGCCCGCCGCCTTGTTTGTAAAGGTTATGGCGAGCACTTCCGAAGGCGCGCACAGCTCCTTTGACAAAATATAGGCTATGCGCGAGGTGAGAACGCGCGTCTTGCCGCTCCCCGCGCCCGCGAGGACGAGCACCGCGCCCTCCGTATCCGTGACGGGTTTTATCTGCTCTTCGTTCAATTTTCCCAAAATTTCATCCATACCGTGACCGTAACTTGCCTTTTGTATAATTATATCACGGCGAACCTGTTTATGCAAGAAAATGAGTTATATGCCGCTGTCTTTTTCCTTCCTGTATTTTTCCAGCGCGGCGAGATATTTGGCGGAAAGCTCCATGGTGTAACGCTGTCTTTCCTCGTAGTTGAGCGTGGCGAAGTACTGCTTGTCGGTCAATCTGCCGATAGCGTCGGAAACTTCCCCGTACTCGTCGAGGAGGGCTTTGACTTTGAGGTAGAAATCGTCGTACACCTCGCCCTTTATGGAGCTTTTGACCTTGGCGTACAGATCGCTTTTCACCTTGCCCGCGTTCCTGCCGCGCTTTTGCGCATCGGCCGTGACCGCCGCTATATCGCTTTGGCACTTGCTCCAAAAATCCGTTCTCAGCCTTTGTTTTGCCTGTTTTGCCGCAGATTTCAAACTGTTCATAAACTCCACCCGTACGCTTTGCGCTCCTGTTACAAAATACGCGCTTTTACGACTTATTTTATAATGAAAAAGCTCCGCCGAAGGTTAACTCCGGCAGAGCCATGATTTTTCAGTTTTTGTTTCTCTTTCTCGCTGCTTCGCTCTTTTTGCGTCTTTTTACCGCAGGGGACTCGTAAAATTCTTTCTTGCGGAGATCGCCTATAACGCCGTCGCGCGAGCACTTTCTCTTAAATCTTCTGAGCGCGCTTTCAACGGATTCGTTTTCGCCTACTCTTATCATCGACATACCTATTCACCTCCCCTTTGTTTGATTGCTTAAAGATTATATCAAACGGCGCGCACAAAAGTCAACTTAAAAACGGGCGCGAAAAAAATTTTTTATTTTCCCCTTTATGCCCAGCCGAGGGCGACCGCCAAAACGTTTGTGGTTATCCCCACCAGCACGGCTATCGAATACAGCGCGATGATGAGAAGGATATTGCGCTTAAGCTTTTTGACGTTCTTCAAAAGTACCACGAGGCCGAGCCCCGCGTTGGTGCACAGGCCCGCCACACAGCTGCCGAACATTATCCCGCCCTGCACGTAGGTTTCCGTGATTATCGCCGAGGACGCGCAGTTGGGAATGAGCCCCACCGCCGCCGTTATAAAGGGCTGGAAGTACTTCCCGCCTATGAGCCCGGCCGCGATCCTCTCCTCGCCCACTTCGGCTATGATGTAGCCGAAAACGAGGTTGACTATCAGAATGTACGCGGTTATCTTTAACGCATGTAAAAGAGGCTCCAAAAAGTATATGCTCGCCGCGGATTTGCCGCTGTGCTCCCTGCCGCAGGAATACGCCTCGCCCTCCGGCGAATAGAGCGGGGTGGTTTCCGCATGCCTGTCGGGCACGACAAGATTTATAAGATAGCCCGCAAGAGCCGCCACAAAGAGCTTTATGAACATCAGCGGCAGTATGGACTGCGCCGCGGCGGCGGACAGCGGACTGCTTACCAGAAGTATTATAAACGCCTCGTCGCTCGTTGCCAGAAATACGGCCATGATTGTGCCCGTGCGTATCAGCCCCTTATCGTACAGCTTGGCCGCCATCACCGAAAATCCGCATTGGGGTATGAGCCCCGTCGCCGCGCCCACGACGGGTGCAAGCGGCCCCTGCAGGGAGTTTCTCCCCCTCTGCAGAGAAGAACCGCTTTCCAACAGCTCTATGAGGATATATATTATGAGTATGAAGGGAAATACTATAAGCGTATCCTTCAGCGCGTCGATTACTATGTCCAAAATATCCGCCTTTGAATTTTTTTGCGAACGGCCGCTATTTTTCCGCCGTATCTAAATTATAAACAATATCCGCCTTTTTATAACCGCGTCGATTACATTTGACGGCCGCAAAAGTATAAAAAACGCCCCCGCGTGCGGGCGGGAGCGCGCATACACGATTTTACTTCTTTTTCTTTTTATCCGCCTTGGGAAGCTTGAGTTTGTTCTTCAAAGCCTCCTCCTCGTCGTAGCCTATGGGTATCTTATCCGCGTCCGCATAGCCCGTTTGGACATATCCCGAATCCCTTTCCAGGAGGGTGAGGCGGGTCACCGCGTCGAACAAGAAGGCGCGCGTCATATCGGCTGTTATTTTCACCTTGTCGCCCTTGTCCGCTTTGCCCTTTACCACAAATGAGAGTTTACCCGCGTCGCAATCGAGATAGGCCTTGCCGTCAATCTCCTCTGCGGCGGTGACTTCGGCCTCTATTCCCTCTGCGGATATATCCATATCCTCGGGGCGTATTCCGACTATGACCTTTTTATCGGTGTTAGCGTACTCATCAATCCCCTTAAAACGGGAAATTATATTCTCCGGCAGGGGGAATTTCACGCCGGAAAGCTCCGCAAAATATCCGCCGTCCTCCTTTATTACGGACGCGTTGTTCATAAAATTGGTCGTGGGCGAGCCCACCAAAAACGCGACGTAGGTGTTGACGGGATAATCGTACAGGTTGGCGGGCGTATCTATCTGCTGGACGAATCCGTCGCGCAAAACGAGCACGCGCGTCGCCATAGTGAGGGCTTCGCTTATGTTTTTGGTTGCGTAGATGAAGGTGCCCTTCACCCTTATCTGCAAATTGATGAGTATGGAGCGGAGTTTGCTCTTGAGTTCCCCGGAAAGGCCCGCCAGGGGGTCGTCCAAAAGGTAGAGTTTGGGCTCGCGCGCGATCGCGCGGGCAAACGCCGTCTTTTGCTTCTGCTCTGTGGTGAGCGCCTTGGGCTTGCGGCCGAGAACTTCCGTCAGCCCGAGCATTTCGGCGACGACTTTTACGCGCTGTTCTATGAGCGCGGAGCTCGCTTTGCGCAGTTTCAAGGGGAACGCGATGTTGTCGTACACGTTTATCGAGGGATAGAGCGTGTCGCTCTGGAATATCATCGCAACGTCCCTGTCGCGCGCGTCTACGCCCGTCACGTCCTTGTCGCCTATTATAATGCTTCCTTCCGTCGCGTCCTCTATGCCAGAAATGACGCGCAAAAGCGAGGTCTTGCCGCTCTTCTCGCCGCCGACTACGGCTATGAATTGGCTGTCGGGCAGTTCCAGATTGATCTTGTACAGCGCGAGCGCGCCGGAGGGATATATCTTACTTACTGTATTCAGCTTTAAATTTGCCATTTTTGTCTCCGTGAAGTAATTTACCGAGGCGGAAAAAATTTTCCTTATATAAATAATAACACGAAGGGGCGGCATTTAACAACCTCAAACGGGCAGTTTTTTGCAAATTTTATTAAATTTTCCCATTTTGCCTCACCGCCCGCCCATTTTGCGCCCCGCAATTGTTGATTTACTGATTTTTTTGCGCTAAAATATAGCTATGAACGCCGTAAATTACGATGCCGAAGGGGATAAAATAATACGCTCTTTCAACGGGAACAGACCCCGCCTTTTGTTGCACGCCTGCTGTGCACCCTGCTCCTCCGCCTGCCTCGAGCGGCTTTATCGGCATTTCGATATAACCGTCCTCTTTTACAACCCCAACATCGAGGACGAAGAGTATGCAAAGCGCAAACGGGAGCTTATACGGTTCCTCGGCGAGACGGGGTGGGCGAAAATCATCGACTGCGACAGGGATAAGGACAAATTTTATGCCGCGGTCAAGGGATATGAAAGCTGCCCCGAGGGCGGGAAAAGGTGCGAAAAGTGCTTTTATCTCCGCCTCGAAAAGACGGCGCAAACCGCAAGAGAAAAAAACTTCGATTATTTTTGCACGACGCTCACAATAAGCCCGTTGAAGGACGCAAAGCTCATCAACAAAATAGGGGCCGAAATGTCCGAAAAATACGGCGTAAGCTGGTTATTTTCCGACTTCAAGAAGAAAAACGGGTATTTAAGGAGCGTTGAGCTGAGCCGCGAGCACTCCCTTTACAGGCAAAATTACTGCGGGTGCGTATTTTCCTTAAATGACTTGAAAAAACGCGGCGCAGATGATATAATGGATTAAATCAATTTTTATCGGGGAATTATTTATGGATATAAACCGCTATTCGCCCAGCTACAGCATAGCAAAAAAGCACATGACCAACCTCGCCGATTTTTCCACCGAGGAAATTTTCGAACTGTTGTATGCGACCAAGCAGATGAAAGCCAAATTCATCGCGCACGAGAGCACAGCCATTCTCCGCGGGATAGACGTCGCGCTGTTGTTCGGCGACACGTCGCTGAGAACGCGCTCCGCCCTCGAGATAGGCGTAAGGCAACTCGGCGGGGAGATAATCAACCTGCAATACAGCGAACACGACATGCGCGCGGGCGAGAACATACGCGACGTGGTAAACGTCATCTACCGCTACGGCGTGGGGGCTTTGGTGACGCGCGGCATCGCGCAGAGCGAGCTGGACGGGTTCACCGAAGTATCTCCCATTTCCGTAATAAACTCCACCAACTCCGACTACGTGCCCATGCAGGCGGTGAGCGACCTGTTTACAATCTGGGAGAAGAAAAAGAGGCTTGAAGGCCTCAAACTCGCCTACGTGGGGAAGGGCACCAACGTCGCCACCTCGCTTATAACGGGCGCGGTGAAATGCGGCATGGAAGTATTCGTCGCGGCCCCTGCGGAGTTCGCTCTCGACAGGCCGCACATGCAGAAGATCGAGCAGTACGGAAGCGTAACAATAACCGACGACCCCGCGTTTGCCGCAAAGAACGCAGACATCGTCTACACGGACAGCTACCACTACCACTCCCAGATAACGCCTGAAGAGAGGCAAGCGCTTGCCCCCTATAAGGTGAACAACAGGCTTATGGCGGCGGCGAGCGGCACCGCGCTGTTTATGCACCCCCTGCCCGCGCAAAGGGGCGTCGAGGTGAGCGCGGACGTCATAGACGGGAAACAGAGCGTGGTCTACGACCAGGCGGAAAACAAACTGCACGCGATAAAGGCAATACTCACCCTTCTTATCAAATGATTTTAAGACAATTTAAAGAGCGGGGCGGGGAAATTTTTATGTGAAATTTCCCCGCCCGCTTTTTTATATTTTTTTGTTTGTCTATTTTGTCCGCGCCCTTGCTTTGCCCGATTAAATTAACTTTTCGCGCGCGAAAAATTTTTTGCGTTTTACGGCCGCGCGATATGCACCAAAACTATTTCCGGACGGTTGAATAGGCGGAGCGGACACTCCGAATTTCCCAGCCCGCGCGAGATTACTTCCCGCATATTGCCGCACGTATGCACGCCCGTGGTGTATTTGGGAAACAGTCCCTGCCCGGGAGAATAAAAGCCGAGCCCGGTAAAGGGAAGCCTCCACTGTCCGCCGTGCGCATGGCCGCAAAGCGCTATGTCGTAGCCCGCCATGGCGTACCTGTCTATATACTCCGGCTTGTGGGCGAGAAGTATCTTCATCTTACCTGCGCAAACATTTTCCGCCTCTTCGCTCACCCCGAAAACTTTCGGGGTTTTAAGCATCGCGCAGTTGACCCCGCAAAGGGCGACGGAGCAGACCTCCTCAACCTCGTTTTCGAGCACGCGCGCGCCTCCCTCTTTAAGCATTTGCCTGAATTCCCGCCAGCGCTTTTTCCTCATCTCGTGGTTGCCGCTGACGACGTAGAGGGGCGCTATCTTATTCAGCTCTTTCATACAGGCGAGGGCGCGGGATATATCCCTTTGGCGATAGAGGTGGATCAAATCGCCCGTCATCACTATAATATCGGGCTTCAAAACGGCGACTTTTTGAATAAGTTTTTTGTTATTCCTGCCGAAAACCGCGGCGTGCAAGTCGGACAAATGGATGATATCCAACCCGCCTTCGGGAGCCTTATCGTGCGGCAGGTCGTAGCGGGTGACGCACAGCCATTTGTTGGAAAGCCGGCAAAAAAGCCATATTATGGCGAGGCCCGAAACTATGCCGCAGACCAAAAGAATTATTTCAAGCGAGCTCACAGCCGCGCCACCGCCCTGTAAATTTTTTTGCCCATGTCCATAAAATGCCTCTCGTGCTCGGTGACTATATTGCGGTCGTCATTTAGGGCCGCGAGGTCGAAGCACTTCTCCTCAACCGCGTACCCGCACTTTTCAAAGCTTTCGAGGGAAAAGAGAAAGAAATCGTAATCGTCCGTTTTTTGCACGATTTTGCCGCCCTTTTTGAGGAAAAGCTTGTATTCTTCCAAAAACTTGGGGTGAGTCAACCGTTGCTTGGCATAACCGCACTTGGGCAACGGGTTGGAAAAGTTAAGATAAATAGTATCCACGCTTTCGGCGGGAAGATATTTTGGAAGCACCTCGGCGGCGCAGTTTATAAAGCGCACGTTGGGGATATTTTCCTCTATCGCGCGCTCGCACCCCTCGATGAGGACGTTGGCTATCTTTTCCACCGCAATTATGTTGACGCGTTTATCGCGCAGGGAGGTCTCGCAGGCGAATTTGCCCTTGCCGCAACCTATCTCCAGCTCCACGCGGTTGGAATTGCCGAACAGCGCGCAAATATCCGCCGACCCCCTGTCGAGGGCGGCTATTTTCATGTTTTTCTCGCTCAGATCCGCGACTGTCAGCACGGATGAGCACGCCGCCAGCCTTTCTTCGAGCCGCGACTTACGGTGCATTCTCATATGACGGATTTTACCATAAACGGGGCGTTTAGGCAAACAAATAAGTCACATGAAAATTTTATTTTTATTTTTGCCCGCCGCGTTTTATATGCGCGGGAGGGCTTTATATTATATGCGTCGGGTGATATGAATTTTTCAATCGGCTGAAGGCTTATCCTTTTGCGTCGGGTGGGGATCTCCCTTGCCGAAAAAAGGAGATGATTGATTGACATTGATCCGTATTATCGACGCCTTTACTTTTTACGGGCTGGATATTATCGCACTTTCGGCCTTGACCTGTATCCTCGTGCAGATAGCCAAGGTGACCTTTTTGAAGAAATTCAGCAAAAAGATCGTCACTTTCATGCCCGCGATAATAGGCACGGCGGTTTATGCGGCCTACGCGGGGCTTATCAACATGAGTTTTGAATACCTTATCCAAAACTATGTTGACGTGCTCGAACACGGGTTTTCCATTGGCGCGCTTTCCACCCTTGTCTATGTCGGATACGAGCAATTTATCCGCGAGAAAAAGACGGGCAGCGCGACGCAGAACGTCGTGGAAACGCTCATCGAGGGCTATATCCCCGACGAGCGGCTGGAGAGCACGGCGCAGGCCATTTGCGAAGCCCTCGAGAGGGACGTTACGGGAAGCGGCGCGGAGCGGATAGCCGCCATCTTAAACGCCGAAAGGCCGCAGGATGTTGACGAAAAGGATATTAAACTCCTCACGCGGCTGATAATCGAGACGCTGGCGCACATCAACGCCGTAAAGTAAAGGATCGCTTTTTTAAAGCGGCGCGCGGGCGGGGATATTCCCCGCCCGCGTTGCGTAATCTATAAGAATTTTTTTCCGCACAAAAATTTATTCGACGGGCCATATATGGCTATCAACCCGCGCTTTTGAGCTTGATTTCGCACTTCAAGGTAAGCTCGTCCAAAAGGTTTTCCTTAAAGCTTTCGTAGCGGCCGTAGTGATATTTATACAGCTTTTCATACGCGCCGAAAATGTCGCTGTCCGCCGCGCGGGAAACTTCGAACGCGTCGCCGATGAGCGCGGCTATCGTCTCTTCTCCCCGCCTTAAAATTTCGTCCGGCACCTTGGATGAAGCCTGCTTGGGGTCAAATCCCCCTTTGCCGTCCTGCACGCTGACCGTCGCACCGAAAGAGGCTTTGAGCACTGGCCTGTCGCCCTCGAACGAAAGGGAGACGCCGCCCTTGCAACTGCGCAAACCGAGCACGTTTTTTTCTTCCCCCTCCCCGCTTTCAACGAACGCGTGCTTTACGTCGTTTGTGAGGATATTGAACGCGAACGCCTGCTTTGATGTGAGCACGCCCTTGCACACCCCACGGGAGAAAATCGCGCATTTGGAGCAGTCGAGCTCGCTTTCCTGACACTCGCCGCCGCTTCCGCCGCCAGAGCCGCCTCCGCTTGCCCCTCCTCCGCCCCCGCCGGAGCTTTCCCCCGAACCGCTTTCGGGCATAACGCCGTTTTCAAGGTAGGGCATATACGCGCCGCCGCCCGCCGAAAAGCATTTTTCGCCGAGGGATTTGAGCGTCACCGCGCTTACATTGCCCGAAGCTTCCGCCTCGGACGACAGGAGCTTTTCTATTACGTCCGTCGCGGAGTTGCCGCAGGGGAATTTTTGGGAGATGAGCTCCTTTGCCGAGCCCTCACACGCCGCCACGAGCAGGGTAAGGCCGGTGTATTCGTTGCGGTAAAAATAATCGAGGAGCGCGGTTATATCCTCCCGCAGGCAACTGCTTCCCAAAATTATCAGCTTGCAGAAAACCAATTTGGGATAAAAGCCCGTCTTTACGTTGACCTCGTTCAAGGCCGCCGCGACCGTCGCGCCCTTGCCCGTACCCACGTTGAAATCGGTATTTTCCCCGTTTTCCGCGGGCTTGGGAACGGCCAGCTGGGCGGTGAGGCTTATTTCCCCGTCCTCTTTATCGAGCGCGACGCCGATGACGACCGCCGTCTTTCTCAGATCGACGAGTCCGAAATCGTTTGTGAAAAAGAGCACCGTAAGCACGGCGAAAATTACGGCGTACAGCACTGTCAAAGCGCGTTTGAGCTTGGGTCTTTTCATCTCTTCCTCCTCAATATCCAGGCAAGGGGCGGCAGGATATACGCGAACGCGAGGGCAGGTATCCAGAACCACCCGGCCGCCGCCTTTTGCAATGTGATAAAGTTGTTGTTTACCGCAAACGTAACCGCAATGAGCGCGGCGCACGCGGCCAGCGAATAGATTATGCGGCAATCCCTTGAAAAAACTTTGCACATACAGTGCACGAAGGCCTGGATATTCAGCACCGTGGCGAACAGCGCGACAATATCGAATGCGTACAAAAGATATAAATCTATCCGCCCTACGTAGCTTATCGAGGGGAAAAAGACGGAAATGCTGCTCAATGCAAATGAGCGGGTGGGCGCGAGCGGGCCGTAAACGCAGTAAAACAGCGTTATAAAGGCGACCGCCGCAATTCCGCCCGCGGCGTAGGAGAGCGTCATCTTGGCCGCGTCCCCCTTTCCGTATTTGTAGTGCCCCATGAAAATCAGCAAAAACGTGCTCTCCGAAAAGCGGTACAAAGAGGAAACGCCCAGCCCCGCCACCTTGTTGAAAGGCCCTTTGAGAACGGGCAAAAGCGCGGTGAAATCCGCCCCCTCAACAGCCATCACCATAAACGAGAGCGTGCAGAAGAGGAATATGGGGAAGCACAGATCCGCGCATCTGCCGACGTTTGTAAGCGATTTGACCCCCGCATATACCGCAAACACGAAGAACGGCATGAATATCCACAGCGACGGCATCGTGTCGTAAAACGCGTCGTGCACGAGCAGTTGCTGTTCGTTGACGGGCACCACCGCGGAGAGCAAAAACCACAATCCCAACAGCGCGTAAATAACGCGCGCCGCGACTTTCCCGAGGTTGTCCTCAAGGAGCGCAAACAGCGTTTTGTCCGTGCGCGAGGAAAGATAGGCGACAGACCAGACGACCGCCGTCTGCACGGCGAGATCGAAAAGTATCGGGAAGATGAGCGCGTTGCCAGCCGCCTCCGCCGCAAATGTGGGGAACAGCAGCATTTTTGTCGCCGCGTTGTAGGCGAAAAGTATAAAGCATATCTGCCTTACGGATATTTTTTCGTTCATCGTTTATTTTTCAACCTCACTTTGTTCGGGCTCTTGAGCGCTTTGGGGCGGGTTTTGAGCGCGCCCGTATCGTATTTATATATCGCGTCGCGCATGTCCTTTGCGATCACCGGCGCATAGGGAGACAACAGGGGCACGCCGTAAGATTGTTCGGTGACAAGATAGCTCATAATAAACGCTATCGCAAGAATTACGCCGAACGCGCCCACGGAGCCGGCGATTATCAGAAACATCAGCCTTAAGGTCGCGCTTGTTTCCACCAGATCGGGCACGGTATACAGGCAGATAGCCGAAAAGGCTATTATGATTACGGCCGGGGTGGAAATAATCCCCGCTTTGACCGCCGTATCGCCGAGCACGAGCGCGCCTACAACCGACAGCGCGAGCCCAACGTACTTCGGCATTCTTATGGAAGCCTCGTTCAAAACTTCCAGGACGAACAGCGCGAAAAATATCTCCACGCTCGGAGAAAGCGGTATGCCCGCGACGGAGCTGGCTATTTTGAAGAGCAGTTTGGCGGGTATCAGCTGGATTTTAAACAGCTGTGCGCACACGTAAAAGGCGGGCAGAAGTATGCCGAGGAGCACCGCGGCAAAGCGCAGGACGCGCAAGATCGTGGCGCGGTAGCTTACAGAATAGTAATCCTCCGCCGTCTGGAAATCCTCCACCAGCATATACGGCACGGTTATGGCTATGGGGGAGCCGTCGCAAATCAGCCCCACCCTGCCCTCGCACAGTTTCGCACAGAAAATATCCGGCTTTTCGCATGTGGCGTTGCGCTTGAACAGCGAGCGCGGCCGCTGGGAAATAAAACCCGCCGCATAGGAAGAATCGGCGAGAATGTCTATCTCGTTTGCTTTAAGCTGTTTTTCGATCTTTTCGGGAAGTCCCTTTTTGCAAATGCCCTCAAGATAACAAATTGCGACCGCCGTGCGGCTCTGCTTGCCGCAAGTTATCGTCTTGACCTGCAAAGCGGGGCTCTTGACGCGCTTTCTCACGAGGCCGAGGTTGACCTTTATATCCTCCGTAAAGCCCTCGCGCGGGCCCTTGACGGTGACCTGCGTGGGCGGCTCCGCCACGGCCCTTCCCGGCGGGCTCTTGACCCCGAGGATGAACACCTCCTCCGCGCCCTCCGCAAACAGGGCCGCGTCGCCGTCGGATATGCGCTCTATGACGTCGGCAAAATCCTTGCCGTCCTTGAGCTCTGGCGCGGCCAAAAGCTTTTTGATGCGGTCCGCGCCGTCCTCCGCCTTCACCTCGCGCAAAGGTTTTACGATGAGCTCCCCTATCATATTCTTATCCACTATCCCGTCGGTGTACACGCAGGCGAAATTCCTGCCCGAAAGGGAGGAAAAGCGGAACACGAGGATATCTTCCGACGTGAGCTCCCCCTTGACGCGCGCTATTTTTTCTTCAAGCGAATTATTCATACGCAATTATTATGGGAAAAACTTTTTTTATAATACACACGCCCGCCCATGAACCGGGATATGGGGTTGAGGGGCGCGCGGCTGTTGACTTTTTACGGCGGGTTATGATAAAATACAGCCTGTAAAGAGGTAAAAAAATGCAAAAGACGGATTACGACGCGCGCTATTTCAATCCCGAACACGTTTTGGAATGCGGCCAGATTTTCAGATACGAAAGATACGGGCGGGGTTACAAGGTATTCTCCCGCGATATGGCCTGCTACGTCTACACCGACGGCGCGCGCACGGTCGTAGAGAGCGACTACCCCGACTATTTTTACAACTTTTTCGACTTGGCGCGCGACTACGGGGAAATAATAAAGAAGATGAACTCCTTCGGCTTTCCCCTCCTCGACAGGGCGTGCGAAAGGGCGAAAGGCCTGCGCCTTTTGAACCAGGATAAAGAGGAAATGCTGTTTTCCTTCATCATCTCACAGAACAACAATATTCCACGCATAAAGTGCATTATCTCCCGCATATGTGGGGGTCTGGGCGAAAAACGGGAGTTTATGGGGGAGAGCTATCACGCCTTTCCCACGGCCTCCCGCCTCGCCTCGGTCACGGCGGAATTTTACCGCGCGGCGGGTGCGGGATACAGGGATGTGTTTTTGGCAGAGACCGCAAAGCGGGTCGCGGCGGAAGGGCTTTCCCGCCTGGACGGCCTCGGCGCAAAGGAGCTTAAAAAGGAGCTTTTGACTTACAAGGGCGTGGGCCCGAAAGTCGCCGATTGCGTATGTCTTTTCGGATTCGGCAAGGCGGCTTCCTTCCCCGTCGATACGTGGGTGGAGAAGATATATTTCGAGGATTTCGGCGGAAAAGAAAAGAGCCGTTTGAAAATAAACGACTACTTCACCTCGCTGTTCGGGGAATACTCCGGCTACGCGCAACAGTATTTATTTTACGGAAAACGGGCAAACTTATAGTATGCCCGATTATTTTTCGCACTCGGTTTGCGCAGAAAAGATATACGAGAAAATGGATAAACCCCACCGCGCCGCGATAAGCGAGCATGATTTGTACCGCCTCGGCGCGCAGGGCGGGGACGTGTTTTTCGCGTATAAGCTGAGCGCGCAGAAGGACAACCTCGGCAGGCGCATGCACGCGATGAATGTGCAAGAGCTGTTCGACATCCTCTTGGGCGGCAACTTGAGCTACGCGGCGGGTTTTGCCACGCACTACGCGCTGGACAGCGCCCTTCATCCCGCCATTTACGCCTTTGAAAACTCCACGCGCTCTCCCTTTTCGCACCTCAATTTCGAAAAGGATTTAGGGCTCTATATAAGCAGGAAGTACGCGACTCCGCGCAAGATCATGCCGCGGGAGAGGGTGCTTGCCGCCACTTTCCCCATATACGACAGCGTAAAGGGCGTGGAGCCGCTAATTACCGTTACGGGCGTGGAAAGGTGCTTAAAGCGCCATTTCGCATACACGCGCACCGTCTATAAGACAAAGCGTTCCGATTATAAATTCGGCTACGATTATTCCGCGCTTTCGGGCGCGGTGGACGACGCGGTGGCGTTCGGCGCGGAATGTGCGTGCTCGGTGCTCGACGGCAAGGTTGACGAAAAGCTGTTCTCCCTCTCGTTTTTGGAAAAGTGAGAAAAGACCCTGTCGTAAATGCCGTGTGACGCGGCCTGCGCGTATAACTCGTCCTGCGTTATCTCGTCCGCGATGCTCCCGTTATCGTACAATTGCAATACGAGATAGCGCTTGTCGTCGAGCTTTTTTATGGCGTCCTTGTACGTCAAAGAGCCGTCGCACAGCACGTACTTAACTTCCAACCCTCGCTTTAATTTGTTCCCCGCAGAGAAGTTTATTCTGACTGCCGCGGGGGATTTTTCTATTGCCGAGCACAGCAAAAACAGCGCGAATACGAGCGCGGTCGGGTTGTATCCGTATGCGAAAAAGAGGGCGATAAACACCCCGGCCGTAACGCATGATATCGCGCGCAGAATGATTTGCGCAACCCTGCCGCCGAACATGCGGGACAAAAGACAGCGCGCCACGCGCCCGCCGTCGAGGGGATACGCGGGCAAAATATTGACGGCCAGCATAGTAAGATTCGCGCCCATGAGGGTGTCCGTATAGGCGTAACTTTCGGGGAAAAACCACCAAAGGCCTGCTATCGTCACGCAAAAGGCGAGATTTACCGCGGGCCCGGCGAGGGCGAGTTTGACCTCGTCGCCCGTCTTTATCCCCTCTATATCGCAGACGGCGGACGCGCCGTAGGGCATTATGCGCACGCGCTCGCACTTATATCCCAACCTTTCCGCGCAAAAAATATGGCCGCACTCGTGTAGAAGCGCGGTCATAACGAATATAAGCGTCAACGGTAGGCCGCCGAAAAACGCACAGAATATTATTACCCCGAAAAAGAGCGGATGTACGGAAATTTTCACGTGTTCCAGACGGGTGACAATCCCGAAAGCGTGTAGTCGGTTATGCGTGTTTCGCCGTCGTACATACTCACTTTCACCTCGCTGTTGCCCTCGGAATAGGCAAACGGCAGGGTCGCGCGCACGTCCTCACCCTCGCCCACATAGACGGTATCGAGGCCGCTGAATACGCTTGTAAAGGTGGAAGTATGCGCGATTTTTACGGTGTAAAGGCCGTTTTCGCGCACGACGGACGCAACGGACCCGTCGCAGATGGGATAGATGCTCGTCTTGTCGGTGAAGTGCAACACGCCGTCGCTGCTGACCGCCATTTCCGCGTCCGAATCGGATGAGACTACGGGGGACAGAGCGAGCTCGTTATAGCTTGCCTCCTTTTCCTTTACGGCGGTGAGGTTGCCCATAAACGCGTTTATCACGGTATTGGGCACGAAGATATTCGTTAGGAATATGCCCGCCGCGATGAGGCACGCCGCCACGGCTTCAGCCATTATTATCTTGCCGCCGGACTCCTCCTTTTTGGCCGCGGGATAGGTTGAATACCCGCCCAGATCCTCGGGTGAGACAAATGTGTCGCCCACCCGCCCGTTTACGCTTTCCACCACCATGTCCTTAATATCGGACGGGGCCTTGGACTTCTTCTTGAAAAACGACTTCTTTTTGACGACGTTCACCGTGCTTACCGGTATTTCAAGCATCTGTGCGTAATCCAACTGTTCGTTCATAATTGCGTGCTCCTTGCGTTTTGATTTACACCTTATAATACGCGCAAGGGGCGGCTTTAAGAACGTCCGTTACAATATTTTTTCATAATATGCGAAAGGCGGGCAAATTGTTCGGGCGTTAGCGTTTCGCCGCGCGCGCCCTCTGCCGCCCCGCACAGAAAAAGCGCCTCTTTTGCCTGCTCCCTTGTGAGGGAAAAGGAGTTTACGAGGTTATTTTCCATAGTCTTTCTGCGGGAGCCGAAAGCCGCCTGCACCACCCTTTTGTACATGGCAATATCCTCCACGTCGAGGCGCTTGCCGCACAGATCTATGCGCACCACGGCGCTGTCAACGTTGGGGGCGGGGGTGAAATTCTCCCTGCCCACGCGCTCGGTTATGCGGCATACACCGCGCAGGGCTATGGCCGCAGTTATCGCGCCGTAATCGGGCGTGTTTGCCTCCGCGCACAGGCGGCGGGCGACTTCCTCCTGCACCATGACGGTAAGACTAACGCACTTTGCGGAGTTTTCCACGAACTTCATTATCAGCGGGGTGGTTATATAATAGGGAAGATTTGCAACCACCTTGTAACTTTTCAGCCCCTTCTCCATCTCGTCTATGCGCACGCGCATGAAATCCTTGAAGATGATCTCAGCGTTTTCCACGCCGGCAAGCGTGCCCGCAAGTATGGGCTTTAAAGAGCTGTCTATTTCATACCCTATCACGTAAGAAGCGCGCTTTGCTATCTCCCGCGTGAGGGTGCCCGCGCCGCAACCTATCTCGACCACCGTATCATCGCCCGACACGTCCGCCGACTGCACAATGCGCGCGAGCAACTTTTCGTCGTATATAAAATTTTGCCCGTACTTCTTCTTGTACGCGAAGCCCTTTAAACGGGCGGGGAAGTTTTTATCCATATTTTCCTCTACTGCCTTAATTTGGCTATCTTCAAAAGGCATTTTATGTCCGCATTTGCACAACTTAATTTTACGGGCATTGCCTAAAACTTATACGGAAGATGAAGCAAATTATTGCTCCGGCTTTTTGACTTTCAGCCGAGTTTTTTGAACAGAGCGTGCGCGTTTTCCCAAATCCTGTCCGCCGTTTGGGATAGATTTTCCCCGCGCAGGGCAGCCATGTTCTCCACGATTTCGGGAATGGAAAGGGGCGTGTTGGGGAATGTGCCGTATGCGCTTGCGGGAGGCATATACGGGCTGTCCGTTTCGGAAAGCAACCTGTCCGCGGGCAGGGCGGATATCGTCCTTTTCGCCTTTTTGTTGCCCTTCCACGTAGACGCGCCGCCGAAGGAAAAATACATGCCGAGCGCGGAGAAATCCGCCGCAACTTCGGCAGAATGGGAATAGCAGTGCATGAGCGCACCATAGCGCAGTTTTTCGCTGTTTTCCCCGAGTATTTCCAGCATATCCGCGGCGCAATCGCGGGAGTGTATCTCCACCGGAAGATGAAGTTTTTCCGCCAATTCCAGCTGGCGCAGGAACACTTCCCTCTGCAATTTCTTGTCCGTGTCGGGGTAGTGATAATCGAGGCCTATCTCCCCCACGGCTACGCATTTGGGGTGCATGCAAAGCCGTTCTATTTCCTCCAGATCGCCCTCTTTGTACCCGGAAAGCTCGGTGGGATGAAATCCAGCGGCAAAGTACACGCCTTCGAATTTTTCTGCGCAGGAAAGCGCAAAGCGCGACGAGGGAATATCGAAGCCGACCGCGATGAGGCGGGTTACCCCTGAATCCGCGCAAGCGGAGACAAGGGCGGATAAGTCGCCGTAAGTTTCGCCGTCGAGGTGGCAATGTACGTCTATATAATTCATGAAAGGGGGCTTCCGTCGGGCACGTCTTTTTCGGGGGAGACTAAAGAGAGAGTTCCGTCGGGCGCTTCTGCGCACACTATCATGCCCTCGGAGATAAACCCTTTCATCTCGCGCGGGGGCAGGTTGGTGACGACTATCACCTTTTTGCCCACCATCTCCTCCGCCGTGTACTGCTTGCCTATGCCGCTCAAGACGGATATGGTTCTATCGCCCACCTTTATGGTTTCGTGCAAAAGCTTGCTCTTTTTTACCGCCTCGCACGCGGTAACGAGGCCCACCTGCATTTTGACCTTCGCAAAATCGTCTATGGTTATCATATCTTCTCCCTCTTCATTCACCTTTTCGCCTTGGTTTTCATCCTCGTTTTGGGCGGGCGCTGAAAGATTTTCCCCATCCTTTTTGCCGCTTTCGGCCATCTGAGCCGCGGCGATAGCCTCTATCGCGGGCACGATGTCGGCGTGATTTAACCGTGCAAATAAAATTTCGGGCTCTCCCGTCACAGTAAAGCTTTGGCTCGCCCCGAACGCTGAAAGGTCTTCGTAACTTCTCTCTTCCGCGCCTATCTCGCGCAGTATCTTTTGCGCGGACGATGGCATGAAGGGCCGCAAAAGGTGCGCGCCTATGCACACGGCCTCGAGCAGGTTATATAAAACCGTCTCTAACCTGCGCGCGTCTTTTTGGTCTTTGGCGAGTATCCAAGGGCAGGTTTCGTCGATGTATTTATTCGCCCTGCGGAAGAGGGCAAACAGCTCGTCCAAGGCGTCGCTTATGCGGTATTCGTCCATTCTTTCGCGCACTTTATCGCGCACGGAAGAGGCGATCAAAGCCAGATCGTTGTCAAATTCGCCCTGCAATTCCCCCTTTGTCACCCTGCCGCCGAAGTACTTGTTTGTCATCGTGACGGTGCGCTTTACGAGGTTGCCGAGGGTGTTAGCAAGGTCGGAGTTGACCCTTTCGGTCATCAGCTCCCACGTTATAACGCCGTCGGAAGAATAGGGCATTTCGTGCAAAACGAAGTATCTGACCGCGTCCACGCCGTAAATAGAGGCGAGGTCGTCTGCGTACATCACGTTGCCGCGCGACTTCGACATCTTGTCGCCGCCCTGCAACAGCCAGGTGTGACCGAAAACGGTTTTGGGGAGGGGCTCCCCCAGCGACATCAAAAATATCGGCCAATAAATGGTGTGGAAGCGCATTATGTCCTTTCCGACGACGTGCACATCCGCCGGCCAATACTTTTTATAGCTTTCCGCGCTTCCCTCCGTCTTATATCCTATGCCCGTGATATAGTTGGTGAGCGCGTCCAGCCAAACGTATACTACATGGCCCTTATCGAAATTCACGGGAATACCCCATTTGAACGTTGTGCGGGAGACGCACAAATCCTGCAACTTGCATTTGAGCGAGCCGTCGCGCGCGGCCGAAAGTATCTCCGCGTCCGATTTGCCTATAAATTCGTCGGCGAGCAGGAAGTTGTTCATCATCTCCCTCTTTCTGGCGGCGGGCTGAATAAATTGCGGGTGGGTGAGGATATGCTCCACAAGGGCCGGCGCGTACTTGCCCATGGCGAAGAAATACGCCTCCTCTTTCGCGGGCTTGACCTCCCTGCCGCAGTCGGGGCATTTTCCGTCCTTAAGCTGTGCGGCCGTCCAGAAACTTTCGCAGGGGAGGCAATACATGCCCTCGTAGCAGGACTTGTATATATCCCCCTTTTTGTAAAATTTTTCGAACATGGCGGCGACTTGCTCTTCGTGATATGCGTCCGTGGTGCGTATGAATTTATCGTACGATACGTCCATCAGATCCCATATGCGCTTTATCTCCGCCGAAACGTCGTCAACGAATTTGCGGGGAGTTACGCCGATTTCCCCGGCCTTGGTCTCCACCTTCTGGCCGTGCTCGTCCGTGCCCGTCTGATAGAAAACGTCGTAGCCTTCCATTCTCTTCTGCCGCGCTATCGCGTCGCATAAGATGACCTCGTAGGTGTTGCCGATATGGGGCTTGCCCGATGTGTATGTGATTGCGGAAGTTATATAAAATTTTTCCATGCCGCCGCTCCTTATTCTCTCTTTTTCGCCGTTTTATCTTACCACGTTTGCACAAAAAAGTAAATTGATTTGGTGAATAATAGCGCGCGCACGCGAATAAATTAGCATATGAATGTCATTTTTACGATTATTACGGCCCTGTCCGCGCTCATTATGTGCGTTTTCGAGCCGTCCGCCTTTTTGCCCGCGCTCCTCGGCGGCGCGAGAAAGGGGGTCGAGTGCTGCCTCACGCTCTTTTGCATTTACGCCGTATGGATGGGGCTGTCGCAAGTCGCCGAAGAGAGCGGATTGACAAAGCGCGTCGCCGCCATGCTCTCGCCCGCGTGCACGCGCTTTTTCCGCACGGGGGACAGCGAGGCGGTCGGGGCGATTTCCATGAATATAAGCTGTAATCTGTTGGGGATAGGCGGGGCGGCCACGCCGTTTGCGGTAAAGGCAATCGGGCGGCTGGAAGGGGAGAAAAACGAATACGCACAAAACCTGTTGTTTATAATCAACGCCACTTCCATACAGCTTATCCCCACCACCGTGATAGCTTTGCGGGCGGCCGAGGGGAGCGCGGCGGCGCACGATATAACCCTGCCCTCGCTCATTGCCACGGCGATATCCACGGGTCTCGCCGTAGCCGTTTATATTTTTTGCGAAAAAATCAAACATAGGCGGGCGAAAAAATGCGCTATGTGATCCCCCTAATCTTCCTTTTGGTCATTTTGTACGCCGTCAAAAAGCGAGTGCGCGTGTATCCCGCGTTTACGCGCGGTGTGAAAAGCGCGGTGGATTTCACCCTCGGCTTGCTCCCGCTGATCGTGTGCGTGTTTATCATGTGCGAAATTTTCGAGGCCTCCCACCTATCCGATAAGATCTCCGCCATGCTTTCTCCCCTCTTCGGTTTGCTGGGTATTCCGCCGCAACTTGCCAAGCTCGCGCTTATCAAGCCCTTTTCTGGAAGCGGGTCTTTGAGCATGCTCGGCTCGGTTATTAAAACTTACGGGGCGGACAGCTATATCGCGCGGTGCGCCTGCGTCATGTACGGCTCCAGCGAGACGGTGTTTTATATTTCCGCCGTGTACTTTTCGAAATGCGCGAACAAAAAGCGGCTTCTGCCTGTCGCGATTATCCTGTTATCTTCCTTGATTTCCGCCGCCGTCGCCTGCCTTTTGTGTAGGATTATGTAAATATTCACAAAATGATAACAATTATTAGCATTTTATACTTTATTTTGTAAAGTCTTTTCAAAAAATGTTTTCGATGAAAAATTTTAAAAATTTTTAAAAAATTTTTTTCTCCGCTTTACTTTTTACCGCCGGAAACTATAATTATTAGTGTAAAGTTAATACAAGATAACTTTACTTTCCCATTCAGTTCATTCATTTTCCCCCTTATCATACGAAGGCGGCGTTGGCGTAAGGTCAGCGTCGCCTTTGTTTTATGCGTAAAATTTAAATCCACCGCGGCCGCGAGGCTTGTTACAAGTCCGGATTTTATGCGCATAAACCCCCGCCCGCTTGCATGCGCAAGCGGGCGGGGGTTTTGGCTTTTTCCAAGCTTTTAAATATTCTTTCTCCTTATCCTGTCCACGACGAGGGAGAGCTTTTTGTAAGCCTCTTCCGCCTCTTCTTCGGTGTTGTCGCGCCCGAATGTGAAGCGCACCGAGCTTTTGGCTTCTTCCTCGCTTAAGCCCATCGCAAGAAGGACGTGCGAGGGCGACGTAGCGCCCGAAGAGCACGCCGAGCCCGTTGACACGGCGACCCCTTCGAGATCGAGGCAGAAAGCTATCTCATCGCCGCGGCACCCGTCGAATGAAAAATTGACGTTAGAGGGAAGCCGCATTTCCCTGTCGCCGTTGAGGTGCGCGCCCGCAATTCCGCTTTCCACGCGCTTTATAAACATGTCGCGCAGTGCGGCCACGCGGGAGTTGGTCTCCCCGCATGTCATATACGCCTCTTTAAGGGCATATGCGCAACCCACGGCGCCCGCCACATAAGTCGTGCCGCCGCGCTTGCCGCGCTCCTGCATGCCGCCGTCGATGAGCCGCGAAAAGCGCGTGCCCCGCCGCATGTACAGGCCGCCGAAGCCCTTGGGGCCGTAGAATTTGTGCGCCGAAAACGCCAAGCCGTCCGCGGGAAAGCGCGAAAATGGCAAAACTCCCGCCGTCTGGACGCAATCGCAAAAGAAGAACACCCCCCGCTTTTGACATTCCGCGTAAATATCGGCTATGGGCTGAATGACCCCCACCTCGTTGTTCGCGCCCATAACCGCGGCGAAAACCGTGTCGCCGCGCAGGGCCGAGGCAATTTCCCGCGGGGAAATTATCCCCCGCCTGTCCGGCTTGACAAAGGTGACTTCCCACCCGTATTTTTGCATATCCAAAGCGCTTTCGATGAGCGCATGATGCTCTATTGCGGAGACAACTATGTGCTTGCCCCTGTCGCAATTTGCGGCGCACACGCCCTTTAAAGCCGCAGTGCACGCCTCGGAGCCGCCCGACGTGAAATAAATATCCTCCGAAGGCACGCCCAAAACCGCCGCAATGCCGTCGCGAGCGGCTATCACGGCGTTGGCCGCCTCCCGTCCGTATGCGTGCAGGCTGGACGGATTCCCGAAAATATTTGTCATATACGGCTTCATCGCGCCGAACGCTCCCTCGGAAAGGGGGGTCGTAGCCGCGTGGTCGAGATAGATCATTATTCTTCCTTCATGCAACCAAGCAGATTTTCAAACGCCCGGAGTTCACTTTGCTTTTCCATTAAAGTGCGCCCCAACGCGGTAGAGGAGTCGCGCTTGTTGAGTCTCACCCTGCGCACTGCGGTGGCGAGGCGGCGGGCCGCAAATGCGCACACTATCAAAAACACAAACGCGAGGCCCGCAAAGACGCAGGTAAGTATGATGTATATGCCCGTGGAGACGGTGTACATTATGCCCGCATAATAGCCGCCCAGCCCGCAAAAGATGGCAAATGACGCCAAATTACAGAAAAACAATATGAGCGCGATATTCCTGTCCTTGTTAAATTTTACGGCGCGCTCCGCCTTTGCGCTTTCGTTTTCCCGCGAGAGCGATTCTATTTGCCCTTTAAGCGAGGCGATGTTGCGCTCCGGCGCGCCGCCCGCGCGCTTGCGCAAATCGGCCTTTATCTGCGCATCCGCGTATTCCGCCGCGCCCGAAGCGTATTCCGCCGCCTTGACAACTTGGGAATAATCCGTAAAATCGCGGGTGTAGGCGCGTATACCCAGCGCGTAGACCGCGCCTTTCTTGTCGTCGAGCTCTTCCGCGCGGCCGAGATATTCGAGCGCAGTGGAGAACATCCCCTTGCTTATATCCTCTTCGGCTTTGGCGATAAGGCCGTTTACCTCTTTCTCGCGCTCCTCGGCTTGCCTTTTGTCCTCCTCGAGCTTCAAGGCGTATTGCTCCGGGGTCATAAGCGCGATTTCTTCGTCCACTTCCCCGTCGCCCGGCATCGCAAGCCCGATCTCTTCCCCCTCTTCTTCGGGGGATTCCTCATCTTCCCCTGTTTTTACCAAGGTCATTTCGCCGTCCTCGTTGCGCTTCAGACGGTATTTTTTATCTTCGTCGTCGTCAATAAGCCTTTCTTCCGCCATTTTTATCCTCCCTGCGGGGTAATTTTGTCTTTGTCAAAATAAACGAGCCCTTGCCGCGGTATCTGCTCTGCGCATAGCGCGCGAAGCTTTCGTTTTCGAAAAGCGCGAAAACCGCGCTCCCCGAGCCCGTCATACTCACGCCGAGCGGGTCGAAATCCTCAAGGGCCTTGAAGCAATCGCGCACATCCGCGTTGAGCGAACACGCCGGCAAATACAAATCGTTGCCGAGCGCTTTCCCCAAAGCCGCCTTATCGCCCGCGGCCGCCGCCCTGCACGCGCTTTCCGTGCGGCTCCCCGACGGCGCATTTAAAAGATCGAACGCCTTGTAGCACTCCGCGGTGGAAACGCCTCCGCGCGGCAAAACAATGCCTATGTCGAGGGGCGTTAAGCTGTCTGAAAGCTCCACTTCGTCCCCCCTGCCGCGTATGCGCGCGTAGCCGCCGTACAGCATGTAGCCGCAATCGCTTCCCATATCGTCGGCTATTTCCTTGAGCCCTTCCTCGTCGTCCGTGCAAAACAGATCGCGCATTGCGCGCAAGACGCCCGCGACGTCCGCCGAGGAGCCGCCCAATCCCGCGCCCATGGGTATGTTTTTGTGCACGGTTATATCCACGCCGCACGTGTCGTACTTGGCGATAAACACCTGCGCCGCCTTCACCGCGTTGTTGCTTTCGTAAGGGATATTTTCACTGCCGAGGCCGCTCATCCTTATGCCGACGAGCTTGTCCTTTTTCCTCTTGGCGACCGAGATAACGTCGGCAATATCCACGGTGACCACCGCGCTGTCCAGCATGTGGAAGCCGCCGCGCGTGCCGACAATATCGAGGCTCAGATTGATTTTCGCATATGATTTCACCCTTGCGCGATCCATGTAAAAATTATAACACGGCGCGCGCGGTTTTTCAATATAAATGACCTTAATTTTACATTCGCTCTTCTTTTTTGCGCCTATTTTATAAAATTTAAGCTCATTGCGGCATTTTAAAGGCGGCCGCGCGCTTTTTGCGCGCGGCCGCCGAAGCATTGCGGTTCCGCCTTATCCCCGCAAGTTCTTACGTTTGGTTGCCGCGGAACACGAGTATCCTTTCCTTGCCGCTGAGGGGGAATGTAAGCTCCGGATTGCACGCGAGCACGCCTTCCGGGTCCCTGTTGAGCTTTTTGGATATTTCCCACAGGCCGTCGCCCGCCTCCGGAATGAACACAGACAGGGCGCAACTTTCCTTTTGCTTTTCGCCGCCTTCGGAAATGTCGCTTATGTACGTGCAACTTTGCTCACGCGTGACGGTTGCGCTTATTTTGAGGTTGGCCTCCACTTCCGCCTCGCCCTCGGCCCGCAAACGCACGCTGACCCCGCTCGCCGCGACGGTCACCATGACGCGCTCTCCCTCGCCCGCAACGCCGCCGAGAACGCAGGCAAAGGGCAGGCTGATTTGCGTCCCCTTTATCTCCCCGCCCTGTTCGTAGACGAGGGTGGCGTTCACCGCGCCTTCCACCGCGCCCGTATCGCCGTTATACGCGCACTCCGCTTCGGGCAGGGCGGCCGCAAAGAACTTGCAGTCATACCCGAGTTTCGCCTTGCATGCGGCTATACCGGTCACGCGCTCGGTATACACCTTTATATCCACACAGCTTTCCGCGCTCTCGCTTGCAAAGGTAAGCGCGACCTCGTTATCGCAGGAGAATGCGTCCAGGGCGACGTTTTCTTCCCTCACGGCCGTAAAACTGCCGCATACGGAGAGGTTGCAGACAAAGTTTATCTCGCACTTGCCGCGCTCCTCGTTTACAGTTGCGGTGACGTTTAAATCGGTGATCTCCGCAGTCGCTTTGGCGGCTATGCCAGCTGACGATTGCTCGCAGGGGATGACGCTTTTGAAGGGCACCACCCTTTCCAGACATACCGGCGTTTGCTGGCGCATGGCGAAAAGGGAGAGATAAATTTCGCCGCTCACCTCCACCTCGCCCGTGCCGCAACGCGCGTCGAGAACGACAGCCTTCGCCGCGGGTATGAGTATATCCACTACGCTGTCCGCGTCGAAATCGTCCTCCACCTCGCTCTCCCCGCCGAATGTCACGGCAGAGCAGAGCGGCACGGACTTGATATTCAGATGCGCGCCCTCCGCCGCCGTAAGATACGCCCTCTCCGCGCGGGCGTAGACGCTTATGTCCGCCGTGACAATGGCCGTCACGACAAAGGAAGAGCCGTCGCGCTTGACGCCCGTCTTTTCGCATGTCAATCCGCATACGCCCGTCTGTGCGGGAGCAAAGCACTCGTCGTCGGCGTAATGGGAAAACTCCGCGCCCTTCTGCATGCGGCACAGCTTGCCTTCTTCATCCGTGTACACCAGCGTGAGGACGATTTTACCGCTGTACGCCGCCCTTCCCGAAGATATTTCGCACGAAACGCAGGATACTTGCGGGTAAACGGCGATAATTTCGTTTATATCGCTCGATTGGGGAAAGCGGCATTCCGCAACGCTTTGGGTGCGCACGGTCTTTAACAAGCCGGTAAAACTATCGGAATTGATTTGGGGTTTCAACATAAGATAACGCTCCTTTTTTGTTTACAAGCTATCTTATGCCCGCGGCTTGCCGATTATGACTTGCGCGCGTTTTGCCGAGCCCCTTTTGAGCGGGGACGCGCATTTGAGAGTTCGGGGCGGTCAGGACGCGCCCTTTAAAGTGATGAACACTTTGCCGCACAAGATTTCCGCGTAGGAATAGGCGGTTTTGCCGAGGAAGTTTTTGTCCACGGGCTCGACGGTGAAAATCGAGGGGTAAATGCCCGACAGGGTTGCATCGAAACTGACGAATTTGTTCCTGCCGAGGTTGAGCTTTACGCTCACGGGTTTGCTGTAACACTTGCTGATGTTGCGCTTAATTGCCGCAATTGTCGTTTCCGGTTTAATCATATTATAATTTTTGCCAATTGAGGGAAATAAAATGCGCTTTTCCGCAAAATCGGTCGCTCGTGCGGCAAAGCGGAGGAGTATTTATAGGAAATAGTATTGGAAATAATCCCCTCAGTCGCCTGCGGCGACAGCTCCCCTTGTTAAGGGGAGCCAAGGGGCGCGGATAAAATAATCTGCTTCACTATGTATGTAAAAAAGTGGCGCGGGGAAACTCCCTCGCGCCACTTTTTTACATTTATTACTTAAATATCGTCCAAATCGTCGTCATCATCCTCATCCAACTCGTCGTCATCATCGTCCAGATCATCGTCGTCAAGATCGTCGAAATCGTCGTCGAAATCGTCCGCGTCGGTGTCAACGTCGTCGAAGTAATCGTCGCCGTCCTCTTCTTCCCCGATGTCCTCGTCCTCTTCCTCAAGCTCCTCTTTCAGCTCCTCGTCGAGCTCGGCGTCCTCAAGCGACAGATCCTCCGCGTCGTCGTCGAGGTAATTCTTCCATTCCTCGTCCTGCTCGGGGTCCATTTCCTCTTCGTCCTCGTATTCCTGCTTGCTCTTGCACGCCTCGCACATCTTCTCGCCGTAGGGCATGTAATTTACTCCGCACACGGGGCAAAGCTCGGTTCCTTCTTCCTCGAGCTCCTTATCCAGCTCCTCGTCGTCGAGGTCGGCAAACTGCAATTTATTGCCCTGCATTTCCGCTATGCAGACGTCGCAATACTCCTGTTTGTCGGCGTCTATATAATTGAGCTCGCAACGCGGGCATTTGATATACCTTATCATAATTTCCCTCCGTAAGTCATAAGAACACAGCACCTTACGATACTTTCGCTGTAACATTATATTAGCATTTAAATAATTTGTAAACTGTTTTATTAAATTATTTTAGCCGTTTTTGCAAAATTATTTGTCCGTGACAAAAATATCGGGCGAACAACCCCTGAGGATGTCCGCCCTGACCGTTTTTTATTGTTGTTCCCCGTCGTCATAGACGTTGACGTTTTTATCGTCGGTTATATCCACCTTGATCTTCGCGTCGGATACGCCCTCAGATTTCTTCTTTTTGAGATGCTTTATCAAGAATATCACCCCGACGGTTATGCCGCCGATCACGACAAGACCCGCCGCGCACATGCCGATTATAAAGCCGACTTTTGCGCCCGTGCTCAAGCCTTCCCACCACGTCGAGTCGTCAACGGGATAGCTTTGCATGTTGTCCGCCCTGTAAGCGTTTCTCAGCCCTTCGCTGTCCTCGTCGGTCATCCTGCCGATCACGCTGTAATAATAGGAACGGGAATTGGAGTACACCGCGCCGCCGTTTAAAGTCTTTGCGCCTTCCTTGTAGTCCGCCCAATCGCCCTCGGCTTTATCGAACTCGTGGTAGATTTCCGCCGAACGCTCCGAATAGAGATATTCTTTATCCCTGCCCTCTATATCCACGTAGGCTTGGATGAGTTCATCGAGGTATTCCCCGTCGCCCGTGTTCCAAAGATATGTGAGCGCGTTGGACAGATTTTTGTATGCCTCTGTGCCGTCCGTGTTGGTTTCGTCGTTATACTTGCCTATCTTTTCGGCAACGCCGTCGTATTTGTCGCCCAAATCCTTTATCTGCCTGTTTGTCATCATCTTGCCGTCTTTGGAAAGATCGCAGGCCATTATATAGTTGTATGACGACATCTCGCCTATCTCGCTCGCAAACAGCAGGGTATTGCCGACAAACTCCGGCATGTACCAATCCGCGCACGCGTCGAGGTCGAGGATCTTAACGCCCGTGTACGTAAGCGAACGGTCGGCTTCCGCTTCCTGAGGGTAGCTGGTGTAGTCGTTTATGCCGCCGTCTATCGCGAGGCGGTAGAACGAATACCCGTTTGCGCCGTCTACCGAATAGTACATGTAGGTGTTTTTGCCGCTTTCCGTCTCCTCCTCCCTGAAGAAGAGTATAGTGGCGTCGGAGCCGTCGTCGCCCTTGACCATGGGATAGGAATCCTTTACCACGCCGTCCGAAAGCTCGCCCTTTTCTATGCCGTCGCCGTTTGCGTTTATCGCATAGGTCTTTCCGCCCAAATCGATGAATTTATACTCCGTGTTGTCCGTGAGAATGATGAAGGGCTCGGCTTCGGCGTTTTTATCCACCGCGTCCCAGCCGTCGTCCACCCTTCCGTTGCCGTCGGAATCGATTTCACCGTCTTTGAGGAGGTATTTTATACCGCTCGAGTTGACAGTGCTCTCCTTGCGGGTGTAATAGAGCGCGCCGTTTTCATATCCGTTAAGTGTATAATTATATCCGCCGTTGTGCAAAGAGTACTGCTTTTCGCTCCAATAGGCGTAGTTGAATTGCGTTATCCTCGCCTCAGTCTGGTTGTCGAGGGAACCTATGCCGTCGAACGCGAAATCGCCGTAGTTTATATATACGGGGTCGGTTGACGCGTCGTAATCCTCAACTTCGGAAAAGTCGTACTCGCGGGGGGATTGAGCCGCGTCGGCGCGCACCCTGTAGATCTGGTTGTAGGAATAGTTCTCGCTTTCGCCGAGGATGCGGGGCACGCTCATCGTGTAATAGGCGACGGGGTTTGCGGGGTCGGCCGTATCGAAGAGATAACTTCCGACGTTGTATGCGAGGATCTTATCCTCTCCCGTTTCGACGTTGACGGAGTGAATATTGGTAACGGACGTGCCGTAAAGATTTTCGGCTATCGCGTACATTATATAGACCGTATCGTCCACTTCCACGAAGCGGTAATCCACCGCATTGTCCGTGCACTGCCAAAGCGCGTCCCTGTCCGTTTCCGCGCCGTCAAGCGTGGTGCGGCGGAAATCGAGGGTACCGTTCAAAATAGAGCCGCTCCCGTCCTTTTGGGTCGAGGGCGTGGTGTAGTAAATGTAGTCACCGTAGATGTAGATGCCCGCATTGTATTGGCCGGAATATATCACCGAGGGAACGATAGTTAAGGACGAGGAATAATTGCCCGCCGCAATATCGCTCTTTTTAATGCGCTGGACAGATCCTTTGAGCACGTCGCCGAAGGTATTATCGGCCGTATTGGACTGCACGCCGTTTATGAAATAAACGTAGTCGCCCGTCTGCACCGCAAATCCGCCGTTGGATTGCACGGTGGAAGCTGTTGTATCCTTTTCGGACACGGCCTGACGCTTCAAATTCCCGCATGCCGAGGCAAAAACAAGGCCGAAAACGGAAATCGCCGCAGTTGCCGCGCATATAATTTTAGTAAAACGTTTACGCATATTTTCTCCGATAGAGTAGCGAAAATTTAAGGTATTTAAACCTATACCCGATAATTATACAACAATCGCACACTTAACGCAATTAAAATTAGTGCAATAACATCAAAAAAATGTGTCAAGGAGGGGTAAAATTACGGAAAATTTTGCTCTTTGGGAAGTTTTAAAAGCATTGGGCGGCGTAAAGAGCCCCGAAGATAATAGTGAAACGGACGGGGCGGACGGCGTGGGAGCGGCTTGCGGGAGGGCGCAACATGCGGCCACGGACAGGGAAAAATTCCCGTCGGACAAATTCAACCCCATGGCAAACCTTATAGAGCGGCACGAAAACGCCGTAAACCGCCTCAAAAGGGGAAAATGAATTTTTTGTACCGCATTGGAAGAGGGCGTTGTCACTTTACTGCCGCGACGAGAGAGGGAATAATCCCCTCAGTCTGCAAGCAGACAGCTCCCCTTGCGAGCAAAGGGAGCCAGGGGGCCGTCACC
>CANREQ010000005.1 GCA_947629695.1 uncultured Clostridia bacterium
GAAACGCCCCCGCGGAAAAGAGCGATGAAGAAAAACAGGCCGAAATCAGCAGAAAAATACTCTTCGAGCCGGGCGAGTTCGCCGCGGAGAGCTATCGGCGCAACCTCATTTTCAACGAAGATTCTTATTTCAATCATCCCATTCGCAACGAGGGCGATTATCTGAAAAGTTTTTCGGACGGCAAAACGGCGGAGCGCGACAATTCCGCCGTGCCCGACCAATCGTATACGGAAAATTATTCCGACGAGGCGGAGCGGAGCGCGTCCGATAATCCCACGCCCTCATATCTGTACGGCGAAAGGCCGGTGGACGATCTCACGGACGTTTCCCCCGACGACGAGCCCGCGGACGGATACGACAGATACACGGTTGGCGGAGACAGAACGGATTACACGGACGATACTTCGGATGAAAGCGGCCAAACTTACCCAGATCCCGTGCAGGACGAAAGGGAGGACGGCTATGGCGAAAACTCTTTCGGCGGGCGCAATGACGACGTTTCCCGCGGCGAGGATACAATGCGCGGAGACGAGCCCTTGCGCGGAATGGACAACGCGCGCGGAATAGATAATCGGCGCGGCATGGACGATATGCGCGAAAGGGATAACTTATACGGCGATGAAAGCGCTGACGGCGAAGGGCAGGAAAGCTCCTCCATGCCGGAGAGGGCGCGCTCGGAAAGGCAGGCGGAAGATATTTACAGCCTATTCGGCTCGGCTAACCCGCGCGCACAGGGCGGCCGCGAAGAACCCCCCGCCCGTGAGGACAGGACTACCGGGAGCCGCGAAAATATATTCGACGACGACGGCGAAGAGGAGGACAATCTGTTCGGCGGAACGGGTTCGCTTTCGGGCGGCAACCGCGAAGCCGGAAGGGGTCAATTTGATACATCCCCCCGCGAGCCCGCCTCACCCGACATCACTGCAAGGTCAAGCGAGAGCGCAAGCGACACAAGAAGGGATATTCTGATGCCCGATGCGGGCGGCAGAACGTCGGGCGACAGCGCGCCGATATCTCCCGCAATGGGACGTGCACCCGCAGAAAAGGCCCCCGAACCTGCCGTGCGCGAGCCTGAGAAAGCCGAGGAAAAGCCCAAACATGTCTGGAAGAGGTATGTGCGGCCCTCCCTCGAGTTGCTGGACGATTATCCCGAAAATAACAACGTCAACACGGCGGAGATAGAAGAGAGCAAGCGCATAATTTGCGAAACGCTTTCAAGTTTCCGCATAGCGAGCGAAGTATCCAACGTCGTCGTCGGCCCCGCGATTACCCGCTACGACGTGGTGATAGAGGACAAAACAAATATTAAAAACGCCTTGAAATACAAGGAAGCCATAGCTATGGCGCTGATGAAGGAAAACGTCAACGCATACCTGAATTACTCAAAGGGCGCGATTTCCATCGAAGTGCCGAATAACAAACGCTCGGTAGTCGGGCTCAAGAGCATGTTGGCGAGCAGTCAATTTATAAACTGCAAGCCCAACACATTGACATTTGCCCTCGGCAAAAACGTGGAAGGACAGGTGGTTTGCCCCGATATTACCAAGATGCCGCACCTTCTCGTCGCGGGCACCACGGGAAGCGGTAAAAGTATTTGCCTGAGCGCGCTGATCGTCAGCTTGCTGTATAAATACGGCCCGGAGGAGCTTCGGTTTATACTCGTCGATCCCAAGCAGGTCGAGTTCATTTCCTACGACAAGCTCCCGCACTTGATGATAAACGAAATTATTTACGACGTTGACAAGGCCATCAAGGCGCTGAATTGGGCGATAAAGGAGATGGAGGACAGGTACGCCAAATTCAAGGAGATGACCGAGCGCGGCATAGCTACCAAAAACCTCACGGAGTACAACGCGCATCTGCCCGAGGGCGAGGAAAAACTTCCGAAGATTGTAATAATCCTCGATGAGTTCGGCGACCTGATGTTGCAGGCAAAAAAGGAAATCGAGGGGCGCATAATAAGGCTTGTGCAGAAGGCGCGCGCCTGCGGCATTCACCTTATATTGGCTACCCAAAGACCCTCGGTTGACTGCATTACGGGCCTTATAAAATCCAACCTGCCCACGCGTATAGGCTTTAAAGTCAACTCCTTCGACGACGCGCGCTGTATTTTCGATATAGGCGGCGCGGAAAAATTGTTGGGCAAAGGCGATTTGTACTACCGTTCGGCGGAAAATCCGGAGCTCGCAAGGGTGCAGGGTTGCTTCATCGATACTCCCGAGGTGCAAAGGGTAACGGATTTCATAAAGGAAAACAACGAAACTTACTTCGACCAAACCGTGTCCGATTTCATAAACACGGTGGAAGAGCCCGAGGACAGCGGTTCGGACGACAGCTCGGCCGCAAATACCGAGACAAAGATAGACGATTTCTTTATAAAGGCTTTGAAATTCTGCGTCACGAGCAACCAGGCTTCCGTTTCTATGATACAGCGGCGCTTCCCCATTGGCTATATGAAGGCCTGCAAGATAATCGATTGGATGGAAAACATGAATTACATAACCCAATCGGAAGGCTCTAAACCGAGGAAGGTGCTGTTGTCGCGCGAGGAATTTATCAGGATTTTCGGGGACGTAGATGATTGATTTTTCTGCTAAAAAATTCGGGCTTATATCGCTCGGATGCGATAAAAACCGCGTTGACAGCGAAAAACTCCTCGCGATGATAAAATCCCGCGGGGGGAAGATAGTAAGCCGCGCGGAAGAAGCGGATATTTTGATTGTAAATACCTGCGCTTTCTTGAATAAATCGCGGAAAGAAGCCATAGAGACGGTCATAAAATACGCAAATTTAAAGGACGGCGGACTTGAAAAGTTGGTCGTAAGCGGCTGTCTCCCCCAAAAATACGTGGGGGAGCTGTATCCGGAGCTTACCGAGGCCGATGTCTTTCTCGGCACGGGCGATTACGACAAACTGTTCGACGCTTTGCAGACTTCCTATGAGGGGGAGCGGGTTAATTTCGTCGGTACGGGCGATAATTTGTATGTGAGCGACAGGGTGATTACTACGCCTTGTCACTTTGCATATCTGAAAATAGCCGAGGGGTGTGATAATTTCTGCACTTACTGCTTAATACCCAAAATACGCGGCAAGTACGTGAGCTTCCCCGTTGAAAAATTACTCGCCGAAGCTTCCTCGCTCGGCGACGTGTCGGAGCTTATTTTGGTCGCCCAGGATGTTTCGAGATACGGAATTGACCTGTACGGAAAAAATTTTCTTGTAAATTTTTTGGAAAAACTGACAACACTTGTCAACATAAATAGTGTAAGATTATTGTACTGTTATCCCGATATGATAGACGACGCGCTGATTGCGGAAATAAGGGATAATCCGAAGATAATAAAATACCTCGATATTCCCCTGCAACACAGCGAGGATCGGGTTTTAAAGCTCATGAACAGGCGGGGAAGCCGTGAGGGGTATTTAAATCTCATTCGTAAACTGCGCGAAGAGATCCCCCAAATCGCCATCCGCTCCACATTTATAAGCGGATTTCCCACCGAGACGGAGGAGGAGTGCGACGCACTCTGCGACTTTTTGAAAGAGGCAAAGCTCACCAATTGCGGGTTTTTCGCATACTCGAGGGAGCCGGACACACCCGCATACAAGCTCAAAGGTCAGATTGCGTACAAAGATAAGCTCAGGCGAGTGAAAAAGCTTTACGCCGTCCAGCGCGAAATATCGCGGGAATTTTTGCAGAGTTTTGTCGGCAAAAAGATAAAAGTTTTATGCGACGGCATAGATTACGGCAAAAAGCGCTTTTACGGGCGCGCGTACTTCAGCGCGCCGGAGATCGACGGGCTGGTGTATTTTAAAGCGTCGAACGCCGTGCAGGGACAGTACTACGACGTAATCATAGACAAATACGGGGATTACGATTTATTCGGGCATACGGAGGATTACAATGAACGATAATTTGGAAGAAAAAGAAGAAGCCGCAACAGAGCGGCAGAACGGCAAATTTTATAAATTCGTCGCGGGCAGGGGGGTAATGAATTTACCCAACAAGCTCACAATTTCCCGCGTGGTGATGATACCCCTTTTTGTGCTGTTCTTTTATCTGAATTTCAAAGGGCATTATTTTTGCGCGCTCGCAGTCTTTGCGTTGGCGAGCTTCACCGATTTTCTCGATGGGTTTTTGGCGAGAAAGTATAAACTCGTAACCAATTTGGGCAAATTTTTAGACCCTGTGGCGGATAAAGTCCTCGTCGCGTCGGCTATGATAGTAATGCTCACGGAGCCATATTTCTTTACCGCATATCTCGGCGGTTGGGCTATGATTGCCGCGGGCTGTTGCGTCGCCCTGATTATGGCGAGGGAGCTCATAGTAAGCGGGTTCAGAATGGTCGCGGCCGACGCGCGTGTGGTTATCGCAGCGGATCATGTAGGCAAGGTAAAGACTGTTTTTCAGGATATGAGCATGGTGGTTTTGCTCGTCTTTGCGGGCTTTTCGGAGTTTTTCGGCGGAATCGCTATGAAGATTTTGAATTATACGGGGCTCGTTTTGCTCGCGTACGCGACAATTTTAACGGTCGTATCGGGCGTAAATTACCTCGTTAAAAACAGACACGTTCTCAAACAATGAACAGGGAAGAAAACAACAAAACGCGCGGGAAAAACATCCTGCTTTCATTTTGCAACAAGCGTTCGTCAGATTTTTCTTTTGAGGCAAACGTCTGCGCACGGTGCGCTTCTCTCGGTTATTATTTCGATAAATCGAGCCGCGTTGCATTCGATAATCCGAAGGAGATCGTGCGCGCGATAAAGGACGGCGCGGCGCATTTCGATAATATTCTGATTTTATATCCGCATGAAATGGACGGCGCGGTAAAGAAGTTCGTCTCCGAGTTGCTCGGCGCGCAGTTTGACGCGATAGGCGTCCTCGATAGCGGAAACATCACGGTTTTTACCATGTTTTCGGATTGCGCCAACAGGATAACTTTCGACGATGTCAAAGCCGCGCTCGACAAAAAATATTCGGTTTGCTTCGACAGGGCTGTCATAAAGACGGTGGGCGCGCCCCATCCGCTTGCGGAAGAAGCGATTAAGTGCGCAAATTCCGTGCTCCGTGCGGACGGCGGAAACGAAGCGTTTATAAATGTAAGCGAAAGCTTCGGCGATTGCCGCATAGAGATTGTCTATACGGATACCACCCCGAAAATGACGGTGGACGGCGCGATTCGCGAGCTCTTGCTCAAACTCAATCCCTACGTATACGCCATGGAAGATATTTCCCTTGCCGAACAGGTTTTCAGGCTTTTAAAGCTCAGGCGTATGCGCATATCCGTCGCGGAGTCGTTTACGGGCGGGGGAGTGGGCAAGAGCCTCGTAGAAGTGCCCGGCGTATCCGAAGTTTTCATAGAGGGTCTGAACACCTATTCCAACCTGTCCAAAAGTCAAAGGCTGGGCGTCGGTGAGGAAACTTTGCGCCGCTACGGCGCGGTGTCCGCAGAGACGGCGGTTGAAATGGCGGCAGGACTACTATCTACGGGGAATTGCGATATAGCCGTATCCACAACGGGCATAGCCGGGCCGAAATCGGATAACACTCAGAAGCCAGTCGGCCTCGCATATATCGGCGTCGGGACGGCGGAGGGCGGCGTGCAGGCGCACCGCTTCGACTTTTCCGGCGACAGGGAGACGATCACCCGCACGGCCATAAACGAGGCGTTGTTCCTCGTCTATAAAGAGTTAAAATAATCAGGAGATTTACTTATATGAACGAAGAAAAATTCAAGGCGTTAAACTCAACCATTGCCATGATCGAAAAGCAGTACGGCAAGGGCGCGATAATGAAGCTCGGCGACGAAAACGTCAATTCAGAGATTGAAGTTATCCCCACCGGTTGCCTTTCGCTTGACCTCGCTCTCGGCGTAGGCGGCGTACCCCGCGGAAGAATTATGGAAATTTTCGGACCCGAATCGTCCGGCAAAACCACGGTTGCGCTCCACATCATAGCGCAGGCGCAGAAAGCGGGCGGCGTCGCGGCGTTTATCGACGCGGAACATGCTCTCGACGCGGTATACGCAAAGGCTTTGGGAGTAAAAACCGACGAGCTGTACATTTCCCAGCCCGACACGGGAGAGCAGGCCCTCGACATATGCGAGTCTTTGGTCCGCTCCAGCGCGGTTGACGTAATAGTTGTCGATTCGGTCGCGGCTTTAACGCCCAAGGCGGAGATCGAGGGGGATATGGGCGATACGCACGTCGGACTTCTCGCCCGCCTCATGTCGCAGGCTTTGAGGAAGCTCACCGCCATAACCAACCGCTCCAAAACATGCGTGATCTTCATCAACCAATTGCGCGAAAAAGTGGGCGTTATGTTCGGCAATCCCGAAACTACCCCCGGCGGCAAAGCTTTGAAATATTTCGCATCTATACGCCTCGACATAAGAAAGGCCGACGCGCTTAAAAACGAGGGCGAGATCATAGGTAACAGGGCGAAGGCGAAGGTCGTAAAGAACAAAGTCGCACCCCCGTTCAAGGTCGCGGAGTTCGATATAATTTACGGCACAGGCATTTCCCAGCAGGGGTGCTTGATAGACCTCGGCCTCGAGTACGGCATATTGACCAAGAGCGGCGCGTGGTTCAACTACAACGACGAAAAACTTGCCAACGGCAGGGAGAAAATGCGCGATTATCTCATTTCCAATCCTTCTCTCGCCGCCGAAATAGAAAATAAAATAAGGGAAGCGCATAAAGCTTCCGTCAAAAAGACGCAGGATGACTGATGAATTACGGATTTGTTAAAGTTTGCGCGGCGACCGCCGCGATAAGTGTAGCCGACCCAATGACAAACGCCAAAGCCATTTCCGATTGCATAGCGGAGGCAGACGGAAAGGGTGCGCAGATAATCGTATTTCCGGAGCTTTCCGTAAGCGGCTATACGTGCGGGGATCTGTTCAACCAGACTACCTTGATACGCGGGGTCGAGGACGCGATTGCGTATATCGCGGAAAGCACGCGGACGGCAAAAGCGCTGTGCTTTGTGGGCGCGCCCATTGTCATGCAGGGCAGGCTTTATAACTGTGCCGTCGCCATAAACAAGGGCAAAATCTTAGGCGTTGTTCCCAAAATCAATCTTCCCAATTACGGGGAGTTTTACGAACGCCGCCATTTCTACCCCGGCGGTGAAGGAGTGGACGAAGTTGTAATTTGCGGCAAAAAAGTTCCTTTCGGTCCGGATATTATCTTCCGCGCGGAGGGATACGAGGATATTTGCGTCGCGTGTGAGATTTGCGAGGACCTTTGGGTTGCCGAAAGCCCCGCCGTCCGCCACGCAAAAGCAGGCGCGGACATCATAGTAAACCTCTCTTGCAGCGACGAGGTGGTGGGCAAGGCCGAATACCGCAGAGATCTGGTCAAAATTCAGTCGGCAAAGCTTTTGTGCGGCTATGTCTATTGCGACGCGGGCGACGGAGAAAGCACTACCGACATGGTTTTTGCCGGCCATAACCTCATTTGCGAAAACGGCTCTGTGATCGCCGAGAGCAAACTGTTTGAAAACGGGCTTTTATACGGCGAAATAGACGTGGACAGGTTGGCCGCGGAAAGGCGCAGGACGGCCGATAATTTCTTCGCGGACAGCCGAAAATACCCGCACACATGCGTATCCTTTACGCTTAACGATAAAAAATTTGCGCTCAGCCGCAAAATTCCCCGCTATCCATTTGTACCCGACGGCGGCGACGAGATAAACGCGCGCGCAAAGCTCATTCTTACCATGCAGGCCAAGGGGCTGGCAAAGAGAATTGCCCACGCAAAGGCCAAAACCGCAGTGCTGGGCATATCGGGCGGGCTCGATTCCGCGCTTGCGCTGTTGGTCGTAAGGCGCGCCTTTATTCTGCTCGGCAAGCCGCTTGAGGATATAATCGCCGTCACGATGCCCGGCTTCGGCACAACGTCGCGCACGCGCGACAATTCGGTTAAACTCATCGCGCTTACGGGTGCGACGTGCAGGACGGTGGACATCACCCAAAGCGTCAAAATGCACTTTAATGATATCGGTCAGGACGAAAACGCGCACGACGTGACTTACGAAAACGCCCAGGCGAGAATGCGCACGATGATTTTGATGGATATAGCCAACAAGACGGGCGGCCTCGTCGTGGGCACGGGAGATTTGAGCGAACTCGCCCTCGGCTGGGCAACTTATAACGGCGACCATATGTCAATGTACGGGGTCAATTGCTCGGTGCCCAAGACGCTTGTTAAATACCTCATAAATTACGAGGCGGAAAGCATAGGCGGGGAGTGCGGCGAAGTCTTGAAGGATATTCTCGGCACGGAGATAAGTCCCGAGCTGTTGCCGCCCGACAAGAGCGGTAAAATCGCGCAGAAAACGGAAGATATAATAGGGCCTTACGCCTTGCACGATTTCTTCCTGTATTATTGCACGCGTTGGGGATTTTCACCCGATAAAATCAGATATCTTGCGGGCGTCGCCTTTAAGGGCGTGTACGACGACGGGGAAATACTCAAGTGGATGAAGAAGTTCTATTCGCGCTTTTTCTCCCAGCAATTCAAGCGTTCCTGCATACCGGACGGCGTAAAAGTGGGCACGATAACCCTTTCGCCGCGCGGCGATTGGCGCATGCCTTCGGACGCAGTCGCCGCCCTTTGGCTGAGCGAGCTGGGCATAGAGCAGTAGAAAATAATAGCCTTTAATTGTGCGTTTGTTTGCGATTAAAGCAAAAAAATTTAACAAAGAATACAAAAATTTTTGGGATTTTATACCCGCGTATTGTCTTTACGGCTTGCGCGGGTTTTTGTCTGTATATCTTAAAAGTTAATATTTACAGTATATTTGACTGTTTATCTGTAAATAAATTGACTTTTGCGCTTGGTTAGTGTAAAATAAACTCAGGATATAACTTAGGTTTCAAAAACTTTCGATTATATTTAAAATTAAATCAGGAGGCTTAAAGTATGTTTAACGCAAAAATGAGCTCCCTGTTTCTTGCCGCCGACGCATGGCTTGTCGGATTTATCGTTGTTTTGGTTGTCGCAGTAGTAGCTGTAATTGCGGCAATCTTATGTTGGTTTTTGGGTCGCAAGCTGTACAAAAAGCAAATTGACGCACAGCTTGGCGATGTTAAGGCTCGCGCCGACAAAATGATAGAAGAAGCTACGGCTGAAAGTAAATCGCTCAAAAAAGAGGCGATTTTGGAAGCAAAGGAACAGGAACTCAAGTTAAAGAACGAGTTTGAGAGGGAAAGCAGAGAAAAGAAATCGGAACTGAACAAGCTCGAGCAGAGGTTGATGCAAAAGGAAGATAACCTCGATAAAAAGGAAGAGGCGCTCCAGAAGCGCAACGAGGAAATCGACAGACAGAAAAAGGATTTGCTCGCCAAAGAACAGGACATAAAGAAAACGCAGGAAAAGGTAAACCACCAACACGAGTTGATGGTGCAGGAGTTGGAGAAAGTCGCCCAGCTCACCAAAGAGGAGGCAAAGAGACTCCTTTCCGACGAGATCCTCGAAGAAACGCGCCACGACGTCGCGTTGCAGGTGCGCAATATAGAGCAGACGGCAAAGGACGAGGCCAATAACGAGGCCAAAAAGATAATTTCCCTCGCGATACAGCGTTGCGCAAGCGACCACGCGTCGGAAATAACCGTTTCCGTCGTTCCCCTTCCCGGCGACGATATGAAGGCGAGGATAATAGGAAGAGAGGGCAGAAATATCCGCGCCCTCGAAAATGCTACGGGCATAGAGCTCATAGTTGACGATACGCCCGAAGTCGTTATAGTATCCGGCTTCGACCCCGTAAGGCGCGAAGTCGCGCGCATAACTTTGGAGAGGCTCATCCAGGACGGCAGAATACATCCCGCGAGAATCGAAGAGACAGTCGCCAAGGTTAAAAAAGAGCTCGACCAAGAGATCAAAGCGGCCGGCGAAAGCGCGATGTTCGAGGTCGGCATTTACGGGCTTCATCCGGAACTTATCAAACTTATCGGCAGGTTGAAGTACAGGACAAGCTACGGGCAGAACGTATACAAGCATTCGTTGGAAGTCGCCCAGCTTGCCGGCCTTATGGCGCAAGAGCTCGGTTTGGACGTAAATTTGGCAAAGCGCGCGGGTCTGTTGCACGATATAGGCAAGGCAGTTGACAAAGAGCAGGAGGGCACGCACGTACAGCTCGGCGCGGATCTTGCGAAAAAGTACAACGAAAAGGCAAACGTCATCAACGCCATTGCGGCGCACCACGGCGATTGCGAGCCCAAGACGGTTGAGGCCGTTCTCGTTGCGGCGGCGGACGCGATTTCGGGTGCCCGTCCCGGTGCAAGGCGCGAGACAGGCACAAACTATATCAAGAGGCTTGAAAAGCTCGAAGAGATCGCGGGTAGCTTTAACGGCGTTGACAAAACTTACGCCATCCAGGCGGGCCGCGAAGTGCGCGTCATAGTCAAGCCGGAGCAGGTTGACGACGCCCAGGCGATGTTCCTCGCAAAGGATATAGCCAAAAAGATAGAGGCGGAGCTCGAGTATCCCGGTCAGATAAAGGTAAACGTAATACGCGAATCGAGAAGCGTCGAATACGCGAAATAATCTAAAACCTAATAAAAATTACGGCCCCGAAAGCGCATGGCTTTCGGGGCCCGTTTTATGAAATTTTTAAGTTTGTCAGCTTGGTTTATTTCACCTGCAAATAGAAAACTATCGCAAATACTACGATGTTGAGCGCCGTTATAATGGGGATAACGAGAAGTTTCATTATGTCGCTCACTACGGTGAAGTTGATGTTGAACAAAAACGAGCAAACGCAAATGATAAGTATTAAAATTATCGTTATCACGACGCATTTAGATATGTAAGCGTTCGACATCGGCTTGGTGCAGTTGGCTCCGTAACCCTTGAGGAACAGCCCGCCGAATATCGCAAATTGCACCAGCCCGATAATCAGAAGCGTCACCGGATAGATGACGGGCACGCCGAGCTTCGACCTGAAGATCATGCAGAACATAAACTCTACAAGCAGGATAAACAGCACCGCGGCGGAGCTTATCGCAAACGTCAAACCCTTGTTATAGGTGGTTTTTGTCGCGTAAGTCGTGCGAGTGTCGTACTCCGTGGAGGGAGTTACGCGCACGCCGTCCGTTTTCCCGCGGTCGATAATAACCGTCTGGGCGGCCGGCTTTTTGGGTTGCGAAGTCCTTTGTTGCTTTTCGCTTCCGTAGTCGGCCTCTACGCGGCCGTTTACAAGCGCCTTTTGGTAAATGCCGTTAATGAGGTTTTTATAATCCCTTTCGGCCTCAGATTTTACGTTGTAAAGTATTCTGTCGGTGTTAATGTTGTCGCTGTTGGGAACGACGTCAACCTCGCTCGTTGCCGGCTTGCTCTGGGCGATGGGCTCCGAGATAAGCTTTAAATAATTTTCGTGCGCACGCCTGCGCGCCTCGAGGTCCTCGGCGGAAATCCTCTCGTAGCCCGCCGTCTGGTCAGCCGCCTGACTTTGAGGCTGGGGCGGTTGCTGTTGAACGGGTTGCGGCATGGGCTGTTGGGGAGGTTGAACGGGTTGCGGCTGAGCCTGTTGTACGGGGGGCGCCTGATAAGGCTCGGCGTAAATCTCCTGAGGGGCGGGGGGAGTGTAAGCCGCGCTTTCGGGAGCGTCCGCGGCCTTGTCCTCGTCTTTTACAACGGGTACGCGCGACACCGAGTTGCGCAGTATGGAAAAATCGACGGGAGTGGGAGCGGGCTGGGTGAAATCAAAGGAGCGGTCGGAAATCAGACTGTCAATGATAGTCCTCGAGTATTCCCATTCCGCAAGATTTTTTTCGGTTATTTCCCTGCCGCTGTCGGTAAGCGTGAAGTACTTCCTTCTTCCGCCCGAAGAAACTTCGTCGCTTTTCCAATACGCCAAAATGTATCCCTGGCTTTCAAGCCTTTTAAGCGCGCTGTAAAGGGTGGGCTGTTTGAGCGAATATTGGTTGTGGCTCTTGCGCTCTATATCGCTGATGATTTCATACCCGTACTTGTCCCGCTCGTAAAGGGAGCGGAGAATTATGGTATTTATATGCCCGCGAATAAGGTCGGAGCTTATGCTGCTTTTATCTTCTTTGTCGGTAGAATCGCCCGCATCAACGTTTTGCGCGTCCCCGTCGGAGGTAGCCGCATTTACTTTGTCACGGTCGTCGCCGTCGTTTTTATCAATGAAATCGTCCATCTTTCGTTTACCCCGAATTTTGTATGTATTATACCATAAAGTGCAAATTATGTCAACATTTTGAAAAAATAAAAAGTACTATGTCAGGCATAAATTATTAAATTTGCGCAAATTTGTGGACATTTTGCCCCAATAGGTATATATTTATAGGTGTGAAAAAATACAGGTGGTAAAAATAAAAATGTATCTGCATAAAAAGGATTACGAGATCCGCTATACCGATGTGGATTTCAACGATAATTTAAAGCTTTCTTCGCTGTTGTCCCTGCTTGAGGAGTCGGCCTGCCTTTCCGCCGACGAGCTGGGCTTCGGTTATGCCGAACTTCAGCCGAAAAATATAGGCTTTATCCTCGTCAATTGGTATATAGAGCTGTTCAGGCCGATTGCTCTCGGGGATAAACTCAGCGTGCACACCTGGCCTATCGAGCCGCGTTTTTGCACCGTTTTCAGGGATTTCGAGCTGTACGTCGGCGGGGAAAAAGTGGGGGTCGCAACTTCGAGGTGGTGCACCGTGGACCTTGCGTCATTTAACATGGTCCCCGCAAAAAATGCAATCGGCCGAGAGATCGTATACAACGATTTCCGTTCCGTGCAATTCAACGCGTGGAAGATCCCGCAGTTATCACCTTCCGGCGAGACAGATTACGTAAAATATGTTTCTTATTCCGATTACGACCACTACAACCACGTAAACAACACCAAGTACGGCGATTTCCTCATGGACGTTTTCTCTCCCGAAGAGCTTAAAAATATGTCGCTTTCTTCCGTGCAGATCACATATGTAAAGCAGTGCAAATACGGCGAAAAGCTGGAATTTTTCAAGCGAAAAACGGACGACGGATATTATCTCGTAGAGGGCAAGGCGGAGGGCGAGACTCGTATACAGATGAAGGCCGGATTTTCCCAAACCGTTTAACCCTTTATGAAGTACGAATACGTTTTAAAGCGCTCGGCAAGGCGGAAAAGCATCGGCATTTCGCTTCTTACCGACAACACTATCGTCGTCTCCGCGCCGCTGAAAACGGCTGTGGCGGACATAGAAAAATTCATAACCGAAAAAAGCGCGTGGCTGGATAAGCATATCGCGATAAACGACGGCATAGATAACCGCTTTTCCGCAGTCAAAGAGGGCAAAGCCGTGCTCGTAAAGGGCAATCCGGTTGACTTAATAAAGGGAAATAAAAACAGCTTTTCCTCCGGATTGATAGTTTTCACGTCTCCCGAAGGACTTAAAAAAATGCTCGTTAAAAATGTCGGCGGGGAATTTTTCTCGATGCTCGATGAAATAAGCAAGGCGACGGGGTTGCGGTTTTCAAAAGCCGCTTTCCGTTCTTATAAATCGCGTTGGGGCTGTTGCAACAGGAAAAAGGAGCTGTATTTCAACTATAAACTTTTAATGCTCCCCCAAGATATCTGGGTTTACCTCATCGTGCACGAGCTTTCGCATACCTTACATATGAACCACTCCGCGTCCTTCTGGAATTGCGTCGCTTCATATCTTCCCGATTATAAAGCGCGCCGCAAAAAGCTGAGGGAATACTCCTTTGTCTGCTCTATGTACTGACTTTCGGCTTATTTTTAAATATACAAATATTCTTAAATTTTTGCATAAATATAAATTATTGGCAAAAATTAGTGAAATTTTATGCGTTTTTGTCCAAAAGATTTTTAAAAAATCCCGTTATTTTACTTGACTTGCATAAACTATATATTATATAATTGATAAGGTTACCGAGCGGTAGCCTAAAATTATGTTATCAGAGAGCGTTTTATGGAGAAAAAAATCAAAAAAGTAGTTTTGGCTTATTCCGGCGGGCTTGATACGTCTATAATCATTCCCTGGCTTAAAGAAAATTACGATAACTGCGAAGTTATTGCGGTATCCGGCGACGTCGGGCAGACGACGGAGCTGGACGGCCTTCAGGAAAAGGCGATCAAAACGGGCGCGTCAAAGCTCTATATAGAGGATTTGAAGAAGGAATTTATAGAGGATTATATTTATCCCACGATGAAAGCGGGGGCGGTGTACGAGAATAAATATTTGCTCGGCACGTCTTTTGCCCGCCCGATCATCGCGAAAAGGATAGTGGAAATCGCCAAAAAAGAGGGCGCGGACGCGATCTGCCACGGTTGCACGGGCAAGGGAAACGACCAGGTCCGCTTCGAGCTTACAATCAAGGCGTTTGCCCCCGAGATGAAGATAATCGCACCTTGGCGCATTTGGAGCATCAAGAGCCGCGACGAGGAAATAGATTATGCTGAAAAGCACAATATTCCCCTCAAAATAAACAGAGAGACAAACTATTCCAAGGATAAAAATCTTTGGCACCTCTCTCACGAGGGTCTAGATCTGGAAAATCCCGCAAACGAGCCCGATTACGACAAGATATTGGAGCTCGGAGTGTCTCCCTGGAAGGCTCCCGATAAGCCTACATATGTAACCATACACTTCGAAAAGGGTATACCCACGGCGATCGACGGGAAGCAACTCGGCGCGGTGGAGATCATAGAAAAGCTCAACAAAATCGGCGGAGAAAACGGCGTGGGACTCGTCGATATGGTGGAAAACCGCCTTGTGGGAATGAAATCACGCGGCGTTTACGAAACCCCCGGCGGCACGATTTTGTATGCCGCGCACGAATTGTTGGAGTCCATTTGCCTCGACAAAGCCACTCAGCATTACAAGCAGATGATCGCCATAAAGTACGGCGAGATAGTATACGACGGCCAGTGGTTTACGCCCCTCCGCGAGGCCCTCGACGCGTTCGTCGATAAGACTCAGGAAACCGTAACGGGCGACGTAAAGCTCAAAATTTACAAGGGCAATGTGCTCAATGCGGGGATAACGTCTCCTTATTCGCTGTACAGCGAGGATATAGCTACTTTCGGCGAGGACGACTGCTACAATCAGATGGATTCGCAGGGTTTCATCAACCTTTTCGGCCTGCCCATAAAGGTGAAGGCGTTGCTCGACAGCAAAAAACTCAAGTAATGATAAACGTTTTTATTGACGGCAAAGAGGGCACGACGGGTCTGCAGATATACGACAGGCTTCAAAAGCGCGGGGATGTGAATATCATTGCGCTTTCCGAAGAGCTGAGAAAAAACCCCGAAGCGAGAAGGGAGTGTTTAAACGAAGCGGACGTCAGCTTTTTGTGTTTGCCCGACGCGGCCGCAAAGGAAGCCGCGGAGATGGTCGTAAATCCCAAGGCCAAGATAATCGACGCGTCTACGGCACACCGCACAACCCCCGGTTGGATCTACGGATTTCCCGAAATTTCGGCAAAGAGAAGGGATGAGATCGCCCATTGCTCGCGTTTGGCAAACCCGGGCTGTCACGCGACGGGATTTATTTCAATCGTGGCACCCCTTGTAAAGGGCGGGATCGTGCCGGCGGATTATCCTTTTGTCGCCCATTCGGTGACGGGCTACTCCGGCGCGGGTAAAAAGACCATAGCCGTGTACGAGAGCGAGGGCAGGGATAAGGAATTGGATTCCCCCAGGCAGTACGCTATCACGCTGGAACATAAGCATTTGCCCGAAATGCAGAGGGAATGCGGCCTGAAGTACAAGCCCATATTCAACCCGATAATCTGTGATTTTTACAGCGGAATGTGCGTGACGGTGCCTCTTTATACCCGCCTCATGAATAAAAAATGCGGCGTTGACTCCATAAGAGAGTTTTTTAAAGAGTACTATGCCGGGCGGAATTTTTTGAAAGTTGCCTCGGCAGAAGATACCCCGTCTTTTATTCCCGCAAACAAAAACACGGATACGAATTATTTAACCATCTATGTGAGCGGAAACGACGACAGGATATTTATAGCGAGCGTATTCGATAACCTCGGCAAAGGCGCTTCGGGCGCGGCCGTGCAGAATATGAATATAATGTTCGGGCTTGACGAGCGCACTTCGCTCATTTGAAGCGGCAAAGTTGAAACTAAATAAATACGGTTATTCAATTCAGACATTTTGACATTTAAGATGAAGATAAAGGAAATAAAAGGCGGCGTATGCGCGCCCTTGGGCTTTAAGGCCAACGGCATACACTGCGGAATACGCAAAAACAAAATAAAGAAGGATTTCGCACTAATAGTAAGCGACGTGCGCGCGTCGGCGGCCGGGGTGTATACAAGCAATCTCGTGAAGGGCGCGCCCGTTCTGGTCACGAAGAAAAACCTTTCGGACGGCTATGCCCGCGCGATAATCTGTAACAGCGGCAACGCCAATACCTGCAACGCGGACGGCGTAGAGGTAGCGGAAAATATGTGCGAGTTGGTAACTTCCGTGGGCGGGATCGACGCAAAGGACGTGATAGTAGCTTCCACGGGCGTTATCGGGCAAAAGCTCGATATAACTCCCATGCGCGAGGGTATTGCTTCCCTCTGGGAGGGGCTCGGCGACAACAGCGACGGCGCGGCCGAAGCAATAATGACGACCGACACGGTTAAAAAATCGGTTGCGGTTGAGTTCGCCGTCGGCGGAAAAAAGTGCAGAATAGGCGCAATTGCCAAGGGCGTGGGTATGGTTTGCCCCAATATGGCGACAAATCTTATATTTTTGACCAGCGACGCGGACATAACGCCGGCAATGCTTCAAAAAGCGCTCTCGGAGGACGTTAAAAGCTCTTTCAATATGATAAGCGTGGACGGAGATCAATCCACCAACGATACATGTTGCATTATGGCAAACGGCCTTGCGGGGAATAAGCCGATAGACTGTGCGGGAAAGGATTTCAATGCGTTTAAAAAGGCTTTGAATTACTGCACCGTAAAGCTTTCCAAAATGATAGCCAAAGACGGAGAGGGCGCGACAAAGCTCATAGAGTGCAACGTCATGGGCGCGAAGAGCGCAAAAAACGCAAAGATAATCGCGCGCACCGTCATAAAATCCTCGCTCGTAAAGGCGGCGATGTTCGGCTCCGACGCAAATTGGGGCAGGGTGCTGTGCGCAATAGGCTACGCCGGCGTGGACGTTGACGTGGATAAAATCGACGTGAGTTTTGCCTCCCGCGCGGGCGAAGTGGAAGTCTGCAAGGGCGGGCACGGCGTGGATTTCAGCGAGGAGCTGGCAAAGACCGTTCTTTCCGAGGATGAAATTTGTATAAACGTGCAACTCAATTCGGGCAGCGCTAAGGCCACCGCGTGGGGTTGCGATCTCACATACGATTACGTAAAAATAAACGGCGATTACAGGACTTAAGTATGGACAAGCAGGAACAGGCGGAGTTTTTGATAGAGGCAATGCCCTATATCCGTAAATATTTGAATAAAGTGCTCGTCGTGAAATACGGCGGCAACGCGATGACGGACGAAGCTCTTAAATCCTCGGTCATGCGCGATTTGGTCGTTTTGAATTTGTTGGGGATAAAAGTCGTATTGGTTCACGGCGGCGGCCCGGAAATATCCGAAACCATCAAGGCGATGGGCAAGGAGACGAAATTCATCGACGGATTGCGTTATACCGATAAGGAAACAGCCGAAATCGTGCGCATGGTTCTCGCGGGCAAGGTGAATAAATCGCTTGCCGACCTTATAGGAAAGCACGGCGGTAAAGCCGTCGGCATTTGCGGACAGGACGGGCACATCATTAAATGCGAAGTGCAGGATGAAAAGCTCGGTTACGTCGGAAAAATAACGGAGATCAATACGGGGCTTATCACCGATTTGCTCGATTTGGGCTACGTGCCCGTGATTGCGACGGTGGGTTATGACGACGACGGCAACGTCTATAACGTCAATGCGGACACGGCCGCCGCCGCTATAGCCGGCGCGCTCGACGCGGAAAATCTGATACTCATGACGGATATACGCGGGTTGCTTGAAAATAAAGACGATCCGTCAAGCCTTATAAAAAAAGTTTATGTATCCGACATACCCGCGTACGTAAAGCAGGGGATAATTTCAGGCGGAATGATACCGAAAATAGAATGTGCGAAAGAGGCAATACGCCGCGGCGTAAAAAAAGCCGTCATAATTGACGGCCGCGTTTGTCATTCTATTTTAATAGAAATTTTATCCGACGAAGGTAGCGGAACGATGTTTATCTGACGACTGATTTAAATTATAAATCAGTCTTTATTTTAGTGGTGGGTTATGGACAAGAACGAAATTCTCCGTGAGGACAAACAATTTATTGCAAATACATACGCGCGTTTTCCCGTAGTTATTGCCTCGGGCGAGGGCGCATGTCTGAAAGATTGCGACGGGAAGGAGTACATCGATTGCGCTTCTGGTATAGGTGTGAACATTTTCGGCATAAACGACGAAGAGTGGAAAGAGGCGGTCAAGGCCCAGATAGATAATATCCAGCACGTCTGCAATCTTTATTATTCCGCGCCGCAGGTGGAACTTGCAAAAGCGCTTTGCACCCGCACGGGTTGCAGAAAGGTGTTTTTCGGCAACAGCGGTGCGGAGGCAAACGAGTGCGCCATAAAAGCCGCCCGCAAGTACGGAAATACTCGCTACGGCAGATATGAGATAATAACGCTCAAAAATTCCTTCCACGGAAGGACAATAGCCACTCTCACGGCGACGGGGCAGGAGGAATTTCACAAATATTACGATCCCTTTTTGAAAGGATTCAGATATGCAGAGCCCACAATGGACGGCATCTTCTCCTGCTACACGGATAAAACTTGCGCCGTGATGATCGAGGTCATACAGGGCGAGAGCGGCGTAAACGTACTCGACAAAAAATTCTTGAAAGAGCTGGAAAAATTCTGCAGGGAACGGGATATTCTGTTGATTTGCGACGAGGTGCAGTGCGGCAACGGGCGCACGGGATACATGTACGCCTATGAATGGGCGGGGATACAGCCCGACATTGTTACGACGGCCAAGGGATTGGGCGGCGGACTTCCCATAGGCGCGTGTATGCTCTTCGATAAGTGCGAAAACGTTTTCGGCGCGGGCGACCACGGAACGACGTTCGGCGGAAATCCCGTGGCGTGCGCAGGCGCGGTCAGCATAGTAAACAGGATCACGCCCGAACTTTTGCTGGAAGTACAGGGCAAGGGCGCGTATCTCATTAAAAATATAGAGCATATCAAAAACGTATCTGCGGTGAGCGGGCTGGGGCTTATGATTGGAATAAGCACAGACAAACCGCCCAGGTATGTGGCCGAAAAATGCCTAGAAAAAGGGCTAATAGTGCTTACAGCACACAACAAAGTACGGCTTTTGCCGCCGCTTAACATAACTAAGGGACAAATGGACACAGCTTTGAAAATATTAAACGAGGTGATTTCGCAATGAGGCATTTACTAAAATTACAGGATTTGACGAGAGAGGACATTTTATCCATTCTGAACCTTGCCGATCAGCTCAAATTCGAGCGCAACAACGGCATTAAAAAGGATTATCTCAACGGCAAAAAGCTGGGAATGATATTCCAGAAAGCTTCCACCCGCACAAGGGTATCCTTCGAAGTGGGAATTTACGAGCTCGGCGGCTACGGATTATTTCTTTCGAGCAACGATCTGCAGATAGGCAGGGGAGAGCCCGTACAGGATACGGCGCGAGTACTTTCCCGCTATCTCGACGGCATCATGATAAGGACGTTCGAGCAAAAGGAAGTCGAGGATCTGGCAAAATACGGGTCTATCCCCGTAATAAACGGCCTCACGGACTACGCGCATCCCTGCCAGGTGCTCGCCGATTTAATGACTATACGCGAGTACAAGGGCAGTTTCAAGGGCTTGAAAATGGCGTTTGTTGGCGACGGAAACAACATGGCAAACAGCCTCATGGTCGGCGCGGTTAAGACGGGTATGGAATTTTCCATTGCCTGCCCCGTGGGATTCGAGCCGGATAAAGAGCTCATGAAGTGGGCGGAAGAAAACGGCACGTTTACTTTGACGCGCGACGTCAAAGAGGCGCTGAAAGACGCGGACGTCGTGTACACCGACGTATGGGCTTCCATGGGTCAGGAAGGTGAAAAGGCCAAGCGCGAAAAGGCGTTCAAGGGCTATCAGGTCAACGAAGAAAATCTCAAAGTTGCCAAGCCCGACGTTATGTGTCTGCATTGCCTGCCCGCCCACCGCGGAGAGGAGATAACCGAAGAGACGTTTGAAAAGCACGCAAAGGAAATTTTCGACGAGGCCGAAAACAGATTGCACGCGCAAAAAGCGGTAATGGTCAAACTTTTAAAATAAAATTTCTTTGGCGGAAACACATTTTTCGGGGACAAAACTGATTATGAAAGAAGAAAAAGTATACTTGACTTTGCAAAACGGCAGACAATTCGTAGGGTACAGGTTCGGCGCGAGCGGCGACGTGGTGGGCGAACTTGTATTTACAACGGGCATGACGGGATATATCGAAACGCTCACCGACCCGAGCTATTACGGTCAGATAGTCATTCAGACTTTCCCGCTCATCGGCAACTACGGAGTGACCCCCGACATGCAGAGCGACAGACCTTGGGTTTCGGCGTATATCGTGCGCGAAAAGTGCGATATGCCCTCCAATTTCCGTTGCGAGGGCACGATTGAAAAATACCTCAAGGACAACAACATCGTCGGTATTTACGGCCTCGACACGAGGGAGCTTACCAAAATAGTGAGGGAGACGGGCGTAATGAACGCGTCCATAACCTCCAAACCGACGGTAAACATGAAAGAAATAGAAAATTACCGCATAATAAACGCCGTCAAGAGCGTAACTTGCAAACAGCCCGTCTACCTCGGCGATCCGGACGGAATGAGGATAGTAGTCTGGGATTTCGGCGCGAAGTACAATATCGCCAACGAATTGGCAAAGCGCGGGTGCTATTGCATAGTCGTTCCCGCAACGTACACGGCGGAGCAGATCCTCGCGCTCGAGCCCCGGGGACTCATGCTCAGCAACGGCCCGGGAGATCCAAGCGACAATGCGGATATCATAGAAAATATCAGAAAACTTATCGGGAAGTTGCCCATTTTCGGCATATGCCTCGGGCATCAGCTTCTCGCGCTGGCTATGGGCGGCAAGACTAAAAAGATGAAATACGGTCACAGGGGCGGCAACCAGCCCGTTAAAAATTTAAAGACGGGCAGGGTTTATATCTCAAGCCAAAACCACGGCTACGAAGTAATTTCTTCAAGTATTCCCGTAGGCACGCTCAGCTATATTAACGCGAACGACGGCACGTGCGAGGGCGTGGATTATCCCGAATACAATGCGTTTACCGTGCAATTCCATCCCGAGGCAAGGGGCGGCCCCCGCGACGCTTCCTTCCTCTTCGACAAATTCTTGAAAAATGTAAGGGAGGGGAAGTACAATGCCTAAGAGAGAAGATATAAAAAAGGTGCTCGTAATAGGTTCGGGCCCCATAATAATCGGACAGGCGGCGGAGTTCGACTACGCCGGCGCGCAGGCCTGCCGCGTTTTGAAGGACGCCGGCATAAACGTCGTTTTGTGCAACTCCAACCCCGCGACGATAATGACGGATAAGGCGCTCGCCGATGAAATTTACCTCGAGCCGCTCACTACCGATACTTTAAAGAGAATAATAATAGAAGAACGCCCCGACAGTTTGCTCGCGTCTTTGGGCGGTCAGACGGGATTGACTCTCGGCTGTCAGCTTGCAAAAGAGGGCTTTTTGGATCAGTACGGCGTTAAACTCATAGGCGTTAAGCTCGATTCCATAGACAGGGCGGAGGACAGGGAACTGTTCAAGGAGACAATGCAGAAGATCCACCAGCCCGTCGTTCCTTCGGATATAGCATACACGGTGGACGAGTGCGTAGCCGTTGCCGAAAAAATAGGCGGCTATCCCGTGATCGTGCGCCCGGCGTACACCCTCGGCGGCGCGGGCGGCGGCGTTGCTTACAGCGAGGAAGAGCTTCGCCTTATCGCGCATAACGGGCTCATGCTTTCGCCGATTACGCAGGTGCTTATCGAAAAGTATATAGGCGGCTGGAAGGAGATAGAGTTCGAGGTTCTGCGCGACGGCGCGGGCAACGTCCTGACGGTCTGCTCCATGGAAAACTTCGACCCCGTCGGCGTACACACGGGTGACAGCATAGTCATAGCCCCCGCGGTTACCCTTTCCGACGAGGAATACCAGATGCTTCGCACTGCGTCGCTGGATATTATAACTGAGCTCGGCATAGAGGGCGGGTGCAACTGCCAGTTTGCGCTCAATCCCGACAGCTTCGAGTACGCTGTAATAGAGGTCAATCCGCGTGTTTCGCGTTCCTCCGCGCTCGCTTCCAAGGCAACGGGCTATCCCATAGCCAAAGTAGCGACGAAAATCGCGCTCGGCTACACCCTCGACGAGATAAAAAACGACGTTACGGGCAAGACCTTTGCATGCTTCGAGCCCACGCTGGATTACGTCGTGATAAAGCTTCCCAAGTGGCCGTTCGATAAATTCCTTTACGCGAAGAGGACTTTGGGCACGAGGATGAAGGCCACCGGCGAGGTCATGGCCATAGGCACGAGCTTCGAACAGGCGATCATGAAAGCCGTGCGGGGCGCGGAAATTTCGTTGAATTCTCTGAATATGCCCAAAATGGCGGCGTTTACGGACGAAGAAATCGCGGCGAAATTGCACGAGCTCACCGACGAAAGGCTGTTTGTCGTTTACGAGGCGTTGAAGCGCGGCATTGCGGTTGAGGAAATATATGAAATTACAAAGATAGACGAGTGGTTTTTGAATAAACTTTTAAACCTCGTCGCATTCGAAAAGTGCATTTGCGGCAGGCAGATCACGCGCGCGGAATATTTGAAAGGCAAAAAGCTGGGCTATCCCGATAAGGAATTGGAAAAGATCAGCGGCAATAAAATACCCATGCACGCGCGCGCCACGTTCAAAATGGTCGATACGTGCGGCGCGGAATTCTCCGCACAAACGCCCTATTTCTATTCCACATACGACTCCAATGATCACGACGAGGCCGCGCCCTATGTCGTAAAGAGCCGCGCAAGCAAGAAAAAGCGCATAATAGTTATCGGTTCCGGCCCCATAAGAATAGGTCAGGGCATAGAGTTCGACTATTCTTCCGTCCATTGCGTCTGGGCGTTGAAGAGGCTGGGCTATGAAGTCATAATTATAAACAACAACCCTGAAACCGTATCCACCGACTTCGATACTGCGGACAGGCTGTATTTCGAAAGCCTAACGCCCGAGGACGTCCAGAACGTCATCGACGTGGAAAAGCCCTACGGCGTCGTAATAACCTTCGGCGGTCAGACGGCTATAAAATTGTGCGGTTATCTCGACAAAAAGGGAATACGCATACTCGGCACTCCCGCGGACAGCGTCGATCTTGCCGAGGACAGGGAGAGGTTTGACGAGCTGTTGGAGCAGTTTAATATCGCGCGACCCAAGGGCCTCACCGTAATGACCAAGGAAGAGGCTGTCGCGGCGGCCGAAAAGCTCGGTTATCCCGTGCTTCTGCGCCCTTCATACGTCATCGGTGGTCAGAATATGACGATCGCCTTTACGCAGAACGATATAGAGCGCTACATGGACGTAATTTTGGCGCAGAAGATAGAAAACCCCGTGCTCTGCGATAAATATCTGATGGGTTCGGAGCTTGAAGTTGACGCGATTTCGGACGGCACCGATGTGCTTATTCCCGGCATAATGCAGCATATCGAGCGCGCGGGCGTGCACAGCGGAGACTCTATAGCCGTCTATCCGCCCTATAATCTCAGCGACGCGATGCTCAAAAAGATAGTGGAAGTATCCACAAACCTCGCGCTTTCTTTAAAGACCAAGGGCCTTATAAATATTCAGTACCTCATCTATCATAACGAGTTGTACGTCATAGAGGTAAACCCGAGGGCTTCGCGCACCGTTCCCTATATTTCCAAGGTCACGGGCGTGCCTATGGTGGACCTCGCAACCAAAATAATGGTCGGCGCAAAGCTCAGAAAGCTGGGTTACGGCACGGGATTATATCCGAATTCACCCTATGTTGCGGTAAAAGTGCCCGTGTTCTCGTTTGAAAAGCTTAACGACGTCAACTCCCAGCTCGGACCCGAGATGAAGTCAACGGGCGAGGTGCTCGGCATAGGCAAGACCATAGAGGAAGCTCTGTTCAAGGGGCTCGTTTCTGCGGGCTTCAACGTAAAACACCCCACAAAACAGCATCCTTCAGGCATTTATTTCACCGTAAACGACCAGGATAAGCTTGAAATCGTAAACATAGTCAAAAAGTTTGCGGACCTCGGGCTTACGCTGTACGCTACGGCGGGCACGGCAAACGTCATAAGGAGCTTGGGGCTCGAATGTACGGACGTTGCAAGGCTTTCCACCAACGACGAAATTTTCAAGCTGATGGACGAGGGCAAGATAGACTATGTGGTTTACACGGGTAAAACTGACATTGAATCCATAACAAACTACATTTCTCTTCACCATCACGCCATTTTGCTCGGAATAACCGTGCTGACTTCACTCGATACGACCAACGCGCTTGCGGACGTAATTGCGGGCAGGTACAACCAATTCAATACAGAGCTTGTGGATATAAACAGGCTCCGGAAGGAAAAACTCAAGCTCAGCTTCTGTAAGATGCACAGTTGCGGCAATGATTATATCCTATTCAACAACATGGACGGCGGCATAACCTGCCCGGAGTCTCTCGCGATAAATTTTGCCGACAGGCATTACGGAATAGGCGCGGACGGTATCGTAATGATAGAAAAATCGGACGTCGCCGACGCAAAGATACGCGTTTTCAACAGGGACGGAAGCAGCGGAGGCCTTGCGGCCAATCCAATAAGGTGCGTTGCGAAGTATCTGTATGATAACCGCATTGTCACACGCGGTGATATGACTGTGGAGTGCGAGGGCAAGGCGCGCAATTTAAGCGTAAACATTTTTAATAATGTCGCAAGCTCCGTTTCACTCAACCTCGGCAAACTGTCGGCGGAAATTGCGGGCGACGGAATGGACGAAAGCGGCAAAATAATCTGCAAAACAGTCAACTGCGACGGCAAAGAATACACCGTGTATTGCACTTGCGTGGGCAATCCCCATTGCGTGATCTTCGTCGATAAGGTTGACGATGTGGATATGGACGCGCTCGGTCAGGCGCTTGTTTATTCGGGCGATTTCCCCGCCGGATTGTATCTCGAATGCGTGAGGGTGGTAAACAACATAACCATTAAAATGCGCGTTTGGGAGATGCTTAACGGCGAAACATGGGCGTGCGGCACGGCGGCCGCGGCGGCGGCCCTTGCGGCTATCGCAGGAGGAAAGTGTTCTGAAGACGAAATTATAACCGTCAAATTAAAGGGCGGCGACTTGTTTGTCAAAATAAACGCCGACGGAGAAACGGAGCTTGACGGCACCGTAAAAGAATCGTTCAGAGGAGTTATCGAAATTTAAATGATCTATTTCGACAATGCGGCGACGACAAAACCAGACGCACAATGTTTGAAAGCGGCGCAAAAATATCTCGATGATCAATTTTATAATCCTTCCGCATTGTATGCGGAAGGTTATAATTTGCATAGGGAATTGGCCGAAACCAAGTCGCAAATACTCAATTTTATAGCAAATGACCGCGATTTTGAGGTTATTTTTACATCCGGCGGCACCGAAGCGGATAACCAGGCGCTGTTTTGCGGCGGAAAGCGGGGAAACATCGTAATAACCGCGGGCGAACACGCGGCGGTTTACATGGCGGCAAACGCCCTCAAAGAAAGGGGTATAGAGGTGCGCATAGCCCCGCTCAACGGCGACGGTAGCGTAGTTTGCGATAAACTTTTAGGCTTGGTTGACATCAACACGTCGCTTGTATCCGTTATCCACGTCAACAATGAGACGGGCGCGATAAATGACATAAATTATCTGTCCAAGGCCGTCAAAAGGATAAATCCGAGGGCGCTTTTCCATTCCGACGGAGTGCAAGCTTTCGGCAAGATTGACGAAAAGCTCGGCAAAGATATTGATTTATACAGCATTTCGGCGCACAAGATAGGCGCGTTGAAGGGCACAGGCGCGCTGGTAAAGCGCAAATCGGCCGCAATAAAGCCGTTTATCTTCGGCGGCGGACAGGAAAACGGACTGAGGAGCGGCACGGAAAACGTTTTCGGAATTAAAATGCTCGCGTTCGCGGCTGATAAAAAATACACTTGCATTGGGGAAAATTATTCAAAAGTCGCCAAATTGAACGCGCTTTTACGCGAAAGGCTGGATAAATCGCTATTCGAAACGATAAGCGGCGAATGCGCGTCGCCCTATATTTTATCTGTCGGCGCGAGGGGCGTGCGCGGCGAGACCATTCTGCATGAAGTCAACGACAAAGGATTGATTATCGGGACGGGTTCGGCATGTTCATCAAACGAAAAAAAGAGGTATTCCCGCGTGATTTTGGCGTGCGGCGTGCCCGAAGAGGCGGCGGACGGCGTCCTGCGCATAAGTTTTTGCGCCGATAATACCGAGGATGAAGTCCTACGCGCGGCGGAGATACTCAATAGCACGGTAAAAAGCAGACGGGATATAATGGTTTGATATGGAAAAAGTTATAATAATTCGCTATTGCGAGATACATCTTAAGGGCGGAAACAGGGGATTTTTCGAAAAAATGTTGGTTGACAACATGGAAAAGGCCCTGAAAGGCTTTAAGCACGTAATTAAAAAGCACAGCGGGCGCTATTTGATAGAGGGTTTTGCGCCAGACGATGCAGACGAGATGGTTTTCCGTCTTACAAAGGTTTTCGGGATACATACTCTCAGCGTCGCCGACAAAACGGACAGCAACTTAGATGATATTTTGGCCGCCGCGCTCGAAGTCGGGCCGGAGTGCGGAACTTTTAAAGTGGAAAGCCATAGGGCAGATAAAAATTTCCCACTCAATTCCATGCAATTAAGCGCGGAAATTGGCGGTAAAATGCTTGAAAAAAGGCCGCATTTGAAGGTCGATATACACAATCCGCAATCAGTAATAGGTATAGACGTGCGCGAAAACGGAAAAACGCTTGTGTTCGGCGATGTCATCGCGGGTGCGGGCGGCATGCCCGTGGGCACCGCAGGCAAGGGAATGCTCTTAATTTCCGGCGGTATTGACAGCCCTGTGGCAGGTCACATGATGGCGAGGCGTGGCATGACGCTGGAGTGCGTGCACTTCCACAGCTATCCGTACACAAATATGCAGGCGCGCGAAAAAGTGGAAGAGCTCGCGAAGGTTTTGTCTACGTATTCTTGCGGAATAAAACTGAATGTGGTTAAGGTCACGCACATACAGGAAGAGATACACAAAAAATGCAACGGCGACTTTATGGTAACCCTTTTAAGGCGGTTTATGATGAGAATTGCCGAGCGGTTGGCAAAAAGATGCGGCGCGCAGTGCCTGATTACGGGCGAAAGCTTGGGACAGGTGGCAAGCCAGACGGTGGAGGGCATGACTTCATCGGGAAGCGTTGTGGAAAGTCTGCCGATAATGAGGCCGCTTTGCGGATTCGATAAAAACGAGATTATAGAGCGGAGCAGGTCGATAGGAACATACGATATATCCATAAGACCATATGAGGATTGCTGTACAGTATTCCTTCCCCGTCATCCCGTAATTCACCCCAAGATTGAGGATGTGCTGAAAGAGGAAGAAAAGCTTGACGTAGAGGGATTGATAAAAGAAGCCATGAACTCTCTCGAAATAGTTTCGCTTTGATTAAATTAAAGCAATGACAACGCGGGGCAATAACTTGCCCCGCTGAAATTTTATTGATTGTACCAATCCTTATAGACTATATCCGGAATTTTGTAAGTTTGGCCTTCCGGGTCAAAGCGCACCCGTGGCAATTCGACGGGCGTTCCCATGTGTATGATTTTGCCGTCGTCGTAGTAGGGGATGACCTCATAAACATAGTTGCCTTTATTCGGCTTATCGGAAATTATTTCACGCCATTTACCGTCATATATGCATTTTTTGCCGTTTCCTATCCTATTTATCACGTATTGATAGTACTTTGTCTGACATAATTGTATGGTGATATTGTCTTTATTGACAATTATTTGAGGATTTTGTATTTTTGGCGCGCTGAACCTCTCGCTTTCCGCGGAAGGCAGATTATCGGTAAGACATGTAACTTTCAGCCGGCTTAGCCTTGGGGAGCATGGGTCCGCAAGCAAGATTTTGTCGTTTCTTTCGTATTCGTCCGCGTCTATTTCCACCGATTGCGTTCCTGCGTTTTTCTCAAGCGGAGCGGGTTTTTGTCCGTCGTAAATTTCTCCGAAGATGTTTCCTGCGTATTCACAACATTGGTTTCCGCCGTAGATCTGAGATTTTTTGTTGTCTTTGTCGCCTATCCAAACGCCCACAAGATAATCGGAAGTATAGCTTATCGCATACGCGTCGGTGTTTCCCTCTTCCGTGCCGCAGGTGCCCGTTTTGCACGCTATATCGAGGCCGCATTTTTTAAGTTTTTTAGCCGTTCCGCTGTTTACAGCTTCGCAAAGCGCCCTGTTTATCAGCGAGCAGGTGCCTTGGGAAAAAACTTTTTTCCCCGTTTGGCTGTTTTCGTACATTGTTTTTCCGTTTTTATCTGTAATTTTCTTTATAAACCGCGCGTTTTTTATTGTTCCGCCGTTCTGGAAAATTGAGTAACAATCGCTTAGTTTTACCAAATCCAAGCCGTATTTCATTCCCCCGAGGGCAAGCGCGAGGTTTTTCTCGTCGTTTTCAAGCTCTATACCCATTTTATTCGCGTATTTTTCGCTTGTATTTATTCCGATATTGTTCAGCGTTTTTACTGCCGGAACGTTTAAACTTTGCGCTATACAATCTGTTACGCTCACCTTTCCGCGATATTTTTTGTCGTAATTTTCGGGCGTATATCCGCCGAAGTTCACCGGCTCGTCGCAAATTTTTGTAAATATGTGCAGCTTTTTTTCCTCGATTGCGGGTGCATAAACGAAAATGGGCTTAGCGGTGGAGCCTATCTGCCTTTTTGCCTGTCCTATCGTAGAGCAAAACGCCGCGACTCCTCCGTCGTTTCTTCGCACGACAATGCTTTTGTCGCAGTCGGCTTTTATATTTTCAATGCTTTTTTGCAATTTCGTGTCGAGGTAAGTCTCTATTTTGTACTCCGATAGCGAAATTTCGGGAAGCAGTTCCAGCCCGTCCAACTCATCGAAAATGGCCTCATAATAGTCTGAGTAAGCCGCTTTATCCGTCTTGTTGCAGGTTATTATCGGCGTTTGCTTTGCCTCGTTGTACTTATTTTCATTAAGATATCCGCACTCAACCATACATTTCAAAACGGTGTTTCGCCTTTGCATGCACTTTTCGCTGTTTTTATAGGGGGAGTAATTGTTCGGCGAAACCAACAAACCCACAAGCGCCGCGCTTTCTTCAACCGTAAGGCTTTCCGCATTTTTGCCGAAATAGAAATTCGCCGCGCTTTGAATTCCGTAGCAGTTGTGCCCGAAGTAAATGGTGTTGAGGTACATCTCGAGGATCTCGTCCTTGGAATAGCGTTTTTCAAGCTGTTTTGTAAGTTTTATTTCCTTTAATTTGCGCGCTATCGTCTTATCGCCCGTAAGGTGCGTATTTTTGATAAGCTGTTGGCTGATCGTGGACGCGCCTTCTTTAAAGGACATTGTGGAAATATTTTTCATCAACGCCTTAACCATGCGCCTGTAATTCAACCCGCGGTGCCTGTAAAATTCCCTGTCCTCGGAAGCGATAAACGCATTTACTGTGTCTTGGCTGAGGTCGCAAAGCCTTACGCTTTTTCTCTTTGCGGTTAAAGACGCGTCCTCGATCTTGTTGCCCTCGTCGTCGTAAATGCTTATCGATTTTCCGTAATCTATCAGTTTTTTGGGCTGAAGTCTTGCCCCTGCGGTGACGGCCGAATATGCCGCTATGCCGGTGAGTAACAGGGCGATTACGGTAATTAAAATAATCAAAGTGATTTTAAGTGCCTTGTTCATCTTGAATTAGTATTTTTAAAATAAAATATTTTATTGCAAAACAATTGAAAAAATACGCGGAAAAAGTTATAATTAAATGGTATGAAACAATATTTTCACATAGTGACCTACGGTTGCCAGATGAACGTGCACGAATCGGAGAAGATCGCCGGTTTGCTCGCGAGGCTCGGCTATGAAAGTTGCGATAAAATAGAAGAAGCCGACATTGTCGTTTTTAACACATGCTGTATAAGGGAAAATGCGGAAAATCACGCATACGGCAATATCGGAATGCTCAAAAAACTCAAAGCGGCTAAGCGCAATATGATAATAGCCGTCGGGGGCTGTCTGCCACAGCAGATAAAAAAGGCGGAGGAGCTTCACGAAAAGTTCCCCTTTGTCGATATTATTTTCGGCACGCACAACCTCGGAAAGTTGGAAGACTACATTCTCGAAAAGCGCGCACGTAAAAAGGCGGTCATAAAAATCGAGGAGTGCGACGGCTCGGTTATCGAGGGGGAGCCGAAGCTCAGGACAAGCTATCCCAACGCGTGGGTCAACATCATGTACGGGTGCAATAATTTTTGTTCTTACTGCATCGTGCCCTACGTTCGCGGCAGGGAGAGGAGCAGATGTTGCGAAAACGTCATTGAGGAAGTCAAAGGACTTTTAAATGAGGGGTATAAGGAAATAACCCTGCTCGGCCAGAATGTAAACTCCTATTTAAGCCCGACGGGCGGCATGAAGTTTAACGGGCTTTTGGATAAAATCTCGTCGCTCGACGGCGATTTCAGGCTGAGATTTATGACCAGCCACCCCAAGGATTTTTCACGGGAATTGGCCGAAGTTATAGCCGCTCACGATAAAATTTGCAACTGCGTGCACCTTCCCGTGCAGAGCGGGTCGGACAGAATACTTAAGGCGATGAACAGAAAGTACACCTCATCCGACTATCTGAAAAAGGTGGAAATTTTGAAAAAGTACGTGCCCGACTGCGCGATAACCACCGATATTATCGTCGGTTTCCCCGGCGAAAGCGAAGAGGATTTCAGGCAGACCGTCAAACTTGTGGAAGAGGTGGATTTTGCCTCGGCTTTCACGTTTGTGTATTCCAAGCGGGAGGGCACAAAGGCTGCGACAATGCCGGACGCCGTTCCCGAAGAAGTTTCAAAGCGCAGGATAATGGAGCTTATAGAGCTTGTTAACAGCCGCACGCGTGAACATTCCGCGCGCTTTGTCGGCAAAAACACCGTCGTTCTCTGCGAGGGATACGACGAAAAAAAGGGGCTGTATCTCGGGCGGAACGAGTACGGCAGAATGGGGTATTTCGAAAGCAAAGAGGACGTTTTCGGAAAGTTTGTGGATCTGAAAATAAATAAGGCGAACGGCATTTCGCTTTACGGCGATATAGTAAACGTCAGGGGTTGAACATGGCAAAAGAAAGCAATACGCTATCCGATATGATGAGGCATTACCTCGATATCAAGGAGCAGTACAAAGATTGCATAGTTTTTTATCGTTTGGGCGATTTCTACGAGATGTTTTTCGAGGACGCAAAGGAAGCGTCCCGCCTTCTCGATATTACTTTGACGGGCCGCGATTGCGGAATGGAAACGCGCGCGCCCATGTGCGGCGTTCCATATCACGCGGTTGACGAATATATCGCAAAGCTCGTTTCTCTGGATAAAAAGGTGGCTATATGCGAGCAATTGGAGCAGCCCGTGCCCGGTCAAAGGGGATTGGTCAAGCGCGACGTCGTGCGCGTCGTCACGCCGGGGACTACGACTATCAGCGAAAGCCTCGACGAAAAGCGCAACAATTACATATGTTCCGCATACAAAGAGGGCGGAATTTCGGCGTTGGCGTGGGCGGATATAACCACGGGAGAACTCTCTTCCATGGAGTTTCACGGCGGGGATACGGTCAAAAAAGCGTTGGCGCAAATGCAGAAATTGGAAGTCAGGGAAATTATCTGCAACGACGAAATGCTCTTTGCGGCAAAGGATTGCCCGGAAGTCACCCGCGGCGTTTTGCCCAAATTTTCCTCCTATCTCGCTTGGACCTACAACTATGCAACGGCCGAAAGAAATCTTTTAAGCCAGCTTAAAGCGCAATCGCTCGCCGCATTTCCCGTGGCCGACAAAAAATACGCCGTTTGTGCTCTCGGCGGACTTCTCGAATATTTAAAGGAGACGCAAAAGCACGCTCTCGTCAACATAGACAGCGTAAAATACGAGGGCGATTTGGACAGAATGCAACTCGACGGGGTGGCGATAAGAAACCTCGAAATAGTAAAGAGCCTCGCGGAGGGCAAGAAATTCGGCTCACTTTTGTGGCTTCTCGACAAGACCGAGACAAGTATGGGCGCAAGGCTCCTCGGGAATATGATAGTATCGCCCTTGAAATCCGCAGAGCAGATAAATTACAGGCTCGACGGCGTGGAGGAGCTGTTCAACGCAACCGTCGTGAGGCTCAATATAAAGGAAAGCCTCGGGCAGATCAAGGACATCGAAAGGCTGTCGGGCCGCATTTCCAACAACGTAATAACGCCCAAAAATTGCCTCGAGCTTTCGAGGTCATTATTCGTCGTGCCCAACCTCAAATTCCAATTAAGCGGCTTTACGTCGCGCGTGTTGACAGACATCGAAAGAGGGCTTAAGGATTTGACGGATATAGCCCAAAGGATAAATTCCGCTATCAAGGATGAAGAACAATTGCCCGCCAACATAAAGGACGGGGGGTATATCAGGGACGGCTACGACGCGCAGTTGGACGAATACCGTAAGATGATGAAGGGCGCGGGCGACGTACTCGCGGATCTTGAAAGCAGGGAGCGGGAGGCTACGGGCATACGCACTCTCAAGGTGGGGTATAACCGCGTTTTCGGATATTATATTGAAGTTTCCAAGTCGTTCAAGGACAAAGTGCCTATGGACTATCACAGAAAGCAGACGCTTGTCAACGCCGAAAGATATGTCACGGACGAGCTGAAAGTTCTCGAAGAAAAGATTCTTACCGCAAGCGAAAACGCGTTGAAGCTGGAAGAAAATCTGTATGCCGGGCTTAAATCCCTTCTTTTGTCTAAGATAGACGAAATGAAATCCATTTCCCGCAGTGTGGCGCGCCTCGACGTGTTGGCGGCCTTTGCGGAGATCTCCAAAAAGAATAAATACGTGCGCCCGAAGATTACCGACAGCGACGGCCCGATGATAATAAAGGACGGGCGGCATCCCGTAGTCGAAGTAATTTCAAAGGAAAAATTCGTGGCTAACGACACGCTTTTAGATACGCACGACAACCGCACGCTGATAATCACCGGGCCCAATATGGCTGGCAAAAGCACATACATGCGGCAAAACGCGATAATCGCGATAATGGCGCATTTGGGCTGTTTTGTGCCCGCAAGGGAGGCGCAAATCCCCATAATCGACAGGATTTTCACCCGAGTCGGCGCGAGCGACAATCTCATATACGACCAATCGACGTTCATGGTGGAGATGATTGAAGTCGCCTCTATTTTGCAAAACGCGACGGGCAAAAGTCTTTTGATATTGGATGAAGTCGGGCGCGGCACGAGCACTTACGACGGTCTGAGCATAGCGTGGGCGGTTATCGAATACATAAACCAAAAAATAGGCGCGAAAACGCTTTTCGCAACCCATTATCACGAACTTCTTGCCCTCGAAAACACTTTGAGCGGAGTTAAAAACTACAAGAGCACGGTAAAGGAATTTGAAGGAAAGATTATGTTCCTGCGCAAAATCATGCGCGGCGGGGCAAACAGGAGTTTCGGCATAGAGGTTGCCTCGCTTGCCGGCGTTCCGTCTGTCGTGACCGAGAGGGCCAAGATAATTTTGAAGTCCGTCGAGCATGGCGAAATAGGCACGGGCGTTGTATCCGACGACGGTGAAGAGGTAAAGCGCGAGAGCGAGGTGGAAAAGATCATAAAGGAAATCGACATGGAAAATTTATCGCCGATGCAAGCGTTTATGATTCTCGGCGACTTAAAGGATAAGATAAAGGGATAAGGTAAAAGGATATGGGAAAAATCAATATTCTTTCGGGCGATGTATGCAACAGAATAGCCGCGGGCGAAGTCATAGACAGGCCCTATTCGGTTGTAAAAGAACTTGTCGAAAACAGCATTGACGCGGGCGCGACGGAGATCGAAATTTATATCGAGCGCGGCGGCAAACAGCTTATAAAAGTCGTCGATAACGGTTGCGGAATTGCAAAGGACGACATGGCGGCCGCATTTTGTCCGCACGCAACCAGCAAAATCACCTGCATAGAGGATATAGAGCATATCAAAACCCTCGGCTTCCGCGGCGAGGCGCTGGCGACGGTTTCCTGCATTGCACAGGTAGAACTTATAAGCGCGGTCGATGGCGAAGAGGCGAACAAGGTCGAGTGCGACGGCGAATTTATAGGAAAGGTACAACCTGCGGTTGGCGCCAAGGGCACGGCTATTTCCGTGAGAAATATATTTTTCAATACCCCCGTGCGCTTTAAATTTATGCGTACGGATAAAAAAGAGGAGGGCGATATAACCAACTTCGTCACGCGCTTTATTTTGGGCAATCCGTCGATCGCCTTTAAATATTACATAGACGGCAAATTGACTTTACAATCATACGGCGGAGGCGTCGAGGAAGCTATTGCACAGGTTTACGGCGCGAATTACCTCCCCAACTGCTTCAAGATAAACGTCGTGCGCAACGGCTTGCATATAAGCGGCTTTATCGGCAACCAGAACTTTTTCAAGTCTAACAAAACTTATCAAAGCCTTTTCTTAAACGGCCGTTACATAGTAAATCCGATAATAGCGAGCGCGATAACAAACGCCTACGCGCCATACGCGATGAAGAGGCAATATCCTTTTTACGTGCTCTTTGTGCAGGTTCCGGACGAAATTGTGGACGTAAACGTGCACCCCAACAAGGCGGACGTCCGTTTTGTCGATAACGCGCTTATCTACGGCACCGTGTATAAAGTGATGTCATCCGTGCTCGACGGCACCGCAAAAGCGGCGGAATATGTCGTCGAAAACACGGTCGTGCCCGAGATAAAATCAACTTCGGGAATAAATTCCCCCAACCACGTCTATTCCGCCGAAAACGCTGTGCAACAGGGCAACGACAAGGATTTTTCCGATGTGGAGGGCATAGAGCAGTATCTCAAACCCGCCTTAAAACCCGAAAAGAAGAATAAAAACCAAGAGCCCGAGGTTGATTATTCCTATTTGGAAAATTATGAGGAACCCAAGCAAATAGATCCCGAAAAGGATTTGCCCCTCTATAGGTATTACGGCAGTTCGGACGATAAAAAGGTGCTGAAAAACCGTGAAATGAACTTTTGCACCGGCAAGGATGACAAGGGGCTTAGACAGCACCTCGAAGAGCTTAAGGCTGAAAGCGAGGCGCGGCAGGAGAAAATTCTGTACAATTCCTATAAATTACGTGGCACGCTTTTCAATACCTACATTTTATATGAAATGCGCGACGACGTTTACATAATAGACCAGCACGCCGCGCACGAAAGGTTGCTCTACGACGAGTTTTGCAAGAAGCTCAACGCGAAGGAACTTGCAAGGCAGGGTATGCTTTTGCCCTACATAATAGACGTAAACCCAGAGGAGCAGGAGTTCGTCGAAAAAAATATGGATACGATCTGGCGCATGGGATTTGCCGTGGAGCCGTTCGGGCGCATGTCGTACCGGGTCACGGAAGTGCCCGCAGACTTGCCCGGCCTCGACGCAAAAGCTTTTTTCGACGATTTCCTCTCGCATGTGGGAGAGCTGAAGAAAATCGAGCTCGTCGATATGATGAAGGAAAAAATCGCGCAGACGGCTTGCAAACACGCGGTTAAGGGCGGGGATAGCCTGACCGAGAGCGAGATAACCAAATTGTTTGAAATGCTCGACGGAAATCTCGGTTTAAAGTGCCCGCACGGAAGGCCCATTTGCGTAAAGCTCGGCAAAAAAGAGCTTGAGAAAATGTTCAAGAGGAAGCCGTAAATGGGGAAATTGCTCGTAATTTGCGGCGCGACGGCGACCGGTAAATCCAATCTTGCGGTTGATTGTGCGAAAATGCTCAAAAGCGAGGTGATTTCCGCCGATTCCCAGCTTGTCTACCGCGGGTTGAATATCGGTACGGCAAAGCCGACGGTTGCGGAAAGACAGGGGATAGCTCACCACCTGATAGATGTTGTGGGCGCGGAGGAAGAATTTTCCGTTTCCGACTACGAGGAGCGGGCAATTCCCATAATCGAAAGACTCATTTCGGAGGGCAAAACGCCGATAATCTGCGGCGGAACGGGCTTCTACATCAATTCCATATTATATAAATTGGGCTACGGCAATTCCAAGGGCGACAAAAGCGTGCGGGCAAAATACGAAGCTTTGTTGAGCGAGAGGGGCAAGGAGTATTTGTTTGAGATATTAAAGCAAGTCGATAGCGAGACGGCGCAAAAACTCCACGTCAACGACACAAAGCGGGTAATCCGCGCGCTTGAAATTTATGAGACGAGCGGCAAGAAGAAGAGCGAGCAAAAGGACGAACTTATCCCACGCTATAATTACCTCGCCGTTGCGATAGATTACCCCCGCGAGGAGTTGTACAGAAGAATAAATTGCCGCGTGGACGTAATGTTCAACAGCGGGCTTGTGGAAGAGGTCAAAGGCCTGCTCTCGAAGGGGATTGATGAAAATTGCCGTTGTATGCAGGCAATTGGATATAAAGAAGTGCTTGAAAGTCTCAAAAAAGGCGATAATGAGAGTACTATGCGTGACATAATTAAGCAAAATACCCGTAGATATGCCAAAAGACAGTACACTTTTTTCAAGAGGCTTAAAGACATCGTATGGCTTAAGCCGGAGCAAGCCAAAGCCGAATACGTCGTAAAGCTTCTCGATAATTCAGATTGAAAAGATATAAAGAGGAACAGATGGACAACACACAATTTATAGCCCAATGCGAGGAAAAGCTCAAGGATAAATTTGCTTACGCAGAGGAGATAGCATATTTTAACCAGAAGAAGGTTCTCGACGCATTTGCGAAAAACCGCATTTCGGTCATGCACTTCAACGGCACTACGGGTTACGGTTATGGCGACGAGGGGCGCGATACCCTCGGTAAGGTTTATGCTGATGTATTCAAAGCGGAAGGCGGCATAGTTTCACCTCACTTGCTTTCGGGCACGCACACAATTTCTGTTGCGCTTTTCGGCCTTTTAAAGCGCGGCGACGTCGTTTTGAGCATAAGCGGCAAACCCTACGATACGATTTTGCCCGTGTTTTACGGCGAAAATATCGGCTCTTTAAAGGACCTGGGCGTACAGTTCGACAGCATAAACCTTACTCAGGACGGCAATTTCGATACACAATCCATAATTTCATATATATCGCGACACGCTGTCACGATGATTTATATTCAGCGTTCGCGCGGATATGAACTCCGCGACGCGCTTTCTTGCGAACAAATAGGTGAAATTTGCTTTAATTTGCGCAAAAACGGCTTCAATGGCATAATTTTCGTAGATAATTGTTACGGTGAATTCGTCGAAAAACGGGAGCCGAGCGAGGTAGGGGCGGATATCACCGTTGGCTCGCTCATCAAAAACGCGGGCGGCGGACTTGCCCCAACGGGCGGCTATATTGTCGGCAAGCAAAATTATATCGAGATGATCGGCCGAAGATTCACTGCGCCTTCAATTGGTTTGGAAGTAGGCTCCTACGCGTACGGCTATCAATATTTTTATCAGGGGCTTTTTATGGCTCCGCACACGGTGTTGCAGGCGGTAAAGTGTTCGCTTCTCATTGGTCAGGCAATGACGGAGCTCGGCTATATAAATTACCCGTCAATGGACAAGATCCCGCACGATATAACGCGCTGTATCCGTTTTGACGACGAAAGGGCAATGGTTGACTTCATACGCGAGATCCAATTCACCTCGCCCGTGGATAGCTACGTCACGTGCGAGCCGTGGGATATGCCCGGTTACAGCGACAAAATCATAATGGCGGCGGGCACGTTTGTTGCGGGCGCGTCTATAGAGCTGTCGGCCGACGGTCCCGTCAAGCCGCCGTACGTCGCGTATTTTCAGGGCGGTCTCACCTACGAACACGGCAAATACGCGCTGGAAAAAATCCTCACAAAGCTAAGAAAGAGTTAAAATTTGTTTTTGGGCGAAATTTGTCAAGCATTTCCGCATATGGTAAACGCCTATGATTAAGACGTCTATTCGATTTTTTGAAGATATTCCCGTAAGAGCCGTCTGGAATAACGAAGATTCCAAATGGTGATTTTGCGCTATCGATATAGCCGAGGCGCTCACGAAAAGTAAAAATCCGC
>CANREQ010000006.1 GCA_947629695.1 uncultured Clostridia bacterium
TTGCCGCCGTCATCTCAATACTCGTAAAGGAAGCCATGTACCAATACACCCGCCTTGTCGCCAAAAAAATAGACTCCGGCGCACTTATGGCGGACGCATGGCATCACCGCTCCGACGCGCTCTCATCCGTGGGAAGTTTGATAGGTATAATCGGGGCAATGTGCGGCGTGCCGGTGCTCGATTCCGTAGCGGCGATCGTGATTTGCCTTTTGATAATCAAAGCGGCCGTGAGCGTTTTCATCGACGCGATAAACAAAATGACCGACAAGGCGTGCGACGAAGAGACGGAGAGGGAGTTTTACGATTTCATAAGCGCGTGCGACGGAGTGAAAAGCGTCGATAAGCTTATGACGAGGCTTTTCGGCAACAGGATTTACGTAATAGCCGAAATTGCGTGCGACCCCTATCTCCCGCTGTACAAGGCCCACGAAATAGCAGATGAGGTGCACGACGGGTTGGAGAAAAATTTCCCGCCCGTAAAGCATGTCACTGTGCATGTAAATCCGTATAAACCCGAGTTGCAACAGTTTTCAAGCGGACAAACCGAGAATGAAATCAATCCGTCCGAACCGCTTGACTGCACAAAAAAAGACGGGAATTAGGCTTTTATTTTCGGTTTTATTCCAAATTACAGACAAAAGGCGGCAGTCAACTGCCGCCTTTAAATTTATTTTTTATCCGTAATTTGTTTAACGCCGTTACCGGGAATTTGTTTGTCGCCGTCCGCATTTTCCAAAAGGGCGGCGATTTTGTCGCTCCCGAGGTTTTCATAGTAATTATTGCGGATTTCAGGCATTGCCTTTAAAAATCTTACGCGCTCGTATTGGAGCGACTCGCCCGAGAGTTCCGACAGCTGGACGAGGGCGGAACGGGTGGTCACGTATAGTTTGAGCTCGGGATTAAGAGAGTCATAGAGACCGTCCAGTTGTTCGTTCGTCCATTGCGAATACTGCGGATAGCCGATATAGCGTGAGACTTCGAATACCTTGAGCAAAATCGAAGTCAGCTCCTCCCAAAGCGCGTCAAGCGAGGGCGCGCGGGATATTAAAATTTTGTCGATTTCTTCGATAATATCAGCAAGCCGAGGGGTAAATTTACAATGTTTAACCGTATTTTCAACCGCTTGAAATACGATTTCCTTGGGATATTTTTTCAGACAATTATACCAAAATTCAATTAAGGTTTTTGTGCTTTCACCGTCTCCGTCGGGATAGGCGTTATCGTAATTTACCTTGATAAGCGTTATGATTTTTATAATATCGTTTTTTTTGAGTTCCATATATTATTCCTCGTCGGGGTCGTAAAGCGATTTCAAAATGTCGAAATCGCGCTTTCTCTGCGCCGCTTTAGCCGTCATTTTTGCCTGTTCACCTTTGGCTGGTATTTGCTCTACGGTATATACGGACGCGTTTTTCCAGGTGGAGAGAAGATAGTTCATTGCGGCAATGGGGTTGTTTTTGCTTGACGAAAGCTCTGCGGATTTCAATATCATTTCATCGCTGAAGCCCCAATCGCGCCAGCGCGTCAAAGCCTGTCTGTCGTAGGGGATGATCTTCCTCGTAAGGCCGCAAGCGGCGTGCACGGATTTGATAAATTTATCGTTTTCAGCGAGCTCCGCAAGGAGGTTGTCGATACTTGCGTCGTCCACAAATGCCTGTTTGTAGAGGTTGGCGACAAAATCGTCCATTCCGTCGAATGTGTTTCTGCCGCTCAAAAAGCAATAATTTGCGATTTTCAAAAGCGAATCGCCGCTGAAGCCGAAGCCGCTCCATACCCCGACATAATTTTCGACGTAGGGGGTGGGGTCGGATACATATACGCCCAGCGATTTTGCGACGGAATGCGCGATATTATACAAACTGTCCTTGACTTTGCGGAAATCCGCAATTTCCTTCGCATCGAATTTCCTGTTTTTGTATAGCTCCAAAACGGATAAGTTGAGCTTTTCGAAGGACTTGCATTTGAACGATTTAGCCGCGGCTATTATCGCGTCGTCGTCGAAGCCGAGCTCCGTCCACTTTTTGTAGTAGTCGTTGTCCTCTGCCGCGGGCGCGCGCTTTATTCCGCAGGCCGAAAAAATCTTTAAAAGCGACGATGTGGAGGCTGTGTAGGAAGAAAGCTTTTCCGAAACCTTTTTTTCGGTGTTCGCGCCGTCGCTTTCGAAATTTTTCAAAACCTTTTTTATATAAGCCGCGCCAATATCGTTGCCCTTTAAATTAACGCAATAGGCAATGACCATAACCAGGGCGTTGCGCTCGAAGCCGTAATCCTCCAAAAATATCAGATAATCGCGGAATTCATCCTGCGAAACCATTCTCCCGTCGCCGAAAATGCACTGAATTTCTTCATACAGCCCTTGATATTTTTCAGGGTGGAGTATTTTGGGCTTGCCATAGATATTGTCGCAATCGAGGATTTTTACCTCGAACGGGCTTACCGAAGTTATGGAAACCAGCTCCAAACTTTCAAGATATTCGAAGTATTGTTTTGCCTCTTCTTCGGTAATTTGGAGTTTTGCGGCAAGGTCTGTCAGCGTGTGCGATTGTCCGTTCTGATAGAGGTAGAGAGAATACAGATATACTTTGACGGCGACCGCGTCTATTTCCGGCAGATATTTCAAAATAAATTTGTTTTCCACGGAAGTATTTGACTTTTTCGTCAATTCTTCGTCGGCCGAAATAAAAGCCATATTCTAAAACCTCCTTTTATCGCTTGATTTATCACATAAAAAGGTCTATAATAAATCATGGAACGGTATTTTCGCCGGATAGGTGAAAGTATTTATCATTATAAACAACGCGACCGAAAAAAGCAAACTTTTTTAAGCAAGTGGTTGTTTATCTCTTTAAAGAAAGTTACTTATCATGAAAATTCTGCATACTTCCGATTGGCATATCGGCAAAAAATTGATAAGAAGGGACAGAAGCGAAGAGTTTCGCTCCGTTTTGGATGAAATCGCCGGATTATGCCAAAGAGATGATGTAGAGCTGTGCCTCGTCGCGGGAGACGTTTTCGATACTTATACGCCGTCCGCCGAGGCGGAAAGCATATTTTTCGAGGCCGTGACAAAGATTTCCGCTCACTGCGCGGTTTTGATAATAAGCGGAAATCACGACGATTATGTGAGGCTGTGCGCAAGCTCATCCTTGGCGGAAGAGCACGGCGTTTACATCGTGGGGAATAATCTGCACGCAATCAAATGCGCAAAAAAGGGTAAATGCTATCCCGTTGAATCGGATAACGGATATGTTATTTTCGAAAACGCGCGCGGCGAGAGGGTGTATATAAATACTTTGCCCTATCCCAACGAGGCGAGATTTAAAGAGGGGAAAACGGAAGAGCCCTTTACGAATAAGATTTCGCGCTGGATAAATTTCGGCGAAAGGGGAAAGAAGGAAAATATCCCTTCGATATTTCTTTCGCATATCTTCGTCAGCGGCGGATCGGCGAGCGAGAGCGAGCGGGAGATAGACCTCGGCGGCGCGCGCCTCGTGCCTTTGGATTGTCTGCCCGATTGCGATTATGCCGCGCTGGGGCATCTCCACAAAAGGCAGAAATTGGGCGAAAACATATTTTACAGCGGGTCGATCATGCGCTTTTCCTTTGACGAAAGCGGCGCGGAAAAATCCGTAAACGTCTTTGAAATAGGTGAAAACGGCATAAGCGATTTCAAACAAATCGGGTTGAAAAGTATAAAAAACTTGATAAGATTGCAGGCTTTGACGGCGGAGGACGGCGTCGCGCTTTTAAAAGCCAATGAAGATTGCTATGTGGAGCTTACGCTGAATTTATCCGCGCCCCTCACAAGAACGCAAATAGGCGCGCTCAACGGTTGCGGAAATCTGATCTCCCTGAAAACCGAAGTGGAAAGCGGCCCGCAGGATGACTTGGTGCAATCCAAAAAGAGCAAGTCGTCGGCGGAGCTTTTCCGCGATTACTATTTTTCACGCTATGCAGTACAACCCGGCGAGGATCTTTTGGCTCTGTTTTTGGAGCTGACGGAGGTTGAATGAGACCGGTTAAGCTTTCATTTTGCGGCATAAATTTCGATAAACTTTCGGCGGGCGGCTTGTTCGGCATTTTCGGCGATACGGGCAGCGGCAAAAGCACAATTTTGGACTGCATAAATTTTGCGCTGTACGGCAATGTTGACAGAAGCAAGAAAAAGACCGATATAATAAATTACAATTGCGAACAGGCGGAAGTCGAATATGATTTCACCCTTCTATCCGACGGCCGCCGCAAAAAATATCGCGTCGAGCGGTCTATAAAGAAGAAAAACGGTCTTGGAAAAGCAATGCTCTATGTTGACGACGGCGACGGGAAATTGCAGTGCATAGCCGACAACACGACTTCGGTCAATGCGAAAGTCGAGGAAATTTTGGGGCTGAATGCCGAGGATTTCAGAAAGTGCATCGCATTGCCGCAGGGTGAGTTTGCGCAGTTCGTCCAATGCGCGCCGTCGGAAAGATTCAAGATAATCGAAAGACTGTTTTCCCTCAATCGCTACGGCGACGGTTTGAGGGAAAATATCGCGATCCGCGAGGGCGAGGTGGAAGCGGAATATCTCACCGCGTCGGGGGAGCTTTCTGCTTATGCGGAGATCACCGATGAAAGCCTGGAGGAATGTAAGAATAACTTCGACAGCTGTCAAAAGGATTTGAAACAAGCCGAAGAAGATTATGCGGATTTAAAAGTAAAATCGGAAAACGCCAACGCGCTTTTAAAGAGCAAAACGGAATTGCTGAACGCGCGGGGAGAGCTCGACAAATATCTGCAACAATCGGAAAAAATGGAGGCTTTGCGCATTCTTTTACAACGTGCGCCCGGGTGCGAGCGCGTGTGCGAGATAAATTCGCGGTTGGCTTCGATGCGCGCCCGTCTCGATAAGGAAAGGGCCGCGACAGATGAGTGCAGGGCAAAATGCGACGCGCTTGAGGCAAATTACGAAAAGACGGAAAAGCAGTTAGCCGACGGAAATTTCGAAGAAAAAATCAGTGAAATAAAAGTAAAGATCGCCGCATTCGAGGCGGCGCGCGCGGACATTTCGGAGCTCGCGGAGACGGACAAAGATTTGCGCGTTCTGCGGGATAAATACCGCACGGCCGTGCTGAATTGCGACAAACTGCGCGACGAGCAGTATGCCGCGTTAAAACAGGCGGAATATGTCAAAAACAAACTCGATGAATGCAAAGTCGAGGATTTGTCAGAAATACTCGAAGAGAAGTTGAAACCTGCGATTTTGCGCGGGGAATATACCGAGCAGCTGGTGTATGCAGGCGACTTGCGGGAGAGCATAAAGGGATACGACGACAACAGCGAGCTGTATAAATTTTTAAGGGAAGAATTGACCGCACGCATTTCTTTATACGAGCAAAAAATACGGGAAATTCACAGTGAAAAGGTCGATATTGACAAAGTTATAAATGATTTCAAGAAAAAATCGGCGACGCGCGAAGGGCTTTTAAAGGATTATAACGATAAGTGCGCTCGCCTTGCGGATTGCAAGAAAAATTGCGCGATAGCCGACAGCGAGGCGGAAAATTTCAAGCGCAAGGGCGAGGAGCTGAAGGCGCGTTTCAACAAGATAAAAGAAAAGCTTGAAGGCATTTTCGGACAGGGGACTACGGATTACGGTCAAGCCGTCAAAGATCTTAAAACCGGATGTGATAAGCTGACCGCAGAGCGCGACCGTTTGCAAAAAGTTTGCGGCGATATCAAAGCCGAAATCGACGGCGTAAAAATGCGTATGGGGCAGTCCGCGGCCATGGCCGACGCTCTTTCGGGCGATATTAAAGATTTGGGCGAAAAGCTGGATAAATCGCTTAAAGAAAGCGGATACGCCGAAGTGTCCGAATGCGAAGAAGTTGTAAATACCGTAAGATCCCACGGCGACGCGCAAAAAGAGCTTGCGGCGTACGACGGAAAAATTGTCGCGCTGAACGAAAAAATTTCCTCTCTTTCGGCCGTTAAAGGCATAGAGAGCGTGAGCGTGGAAGAGGTCGAAAAGATAATTACCGATTTTTCGGCGGCAGAGCGCGCGGTAAAGGAAAAGCATGCGGCCTTCCGTTTGAGCGAAGAGGCGTACAAGCGGCAGGAGGCAATGCTAACCAAGAAGAAACAGGGAGAGAAGGCGCTTGCCGCAATTTCCAAGCGGCGCGAATTGGTTTTGCAACTCAAGGAATTGACGCGCGGCAATAAATTTCTGGAGTATATTGCGGGCGAATACCTCGCTGAAGTTTCCAAGGCCGCTTCCGTAACCTTGCTGAAATTGACGGGCGGAAGATATTTTTTGACATATGACGATAACTTTTACGTCGGCGACAACTACAACGAGGGCAATAAAAGGGGAGTAAATACCCTATCCGGCGGAGAGACGTTTTTGGTATCTTTATCCCTTGCGCTCGCTCTGTCCTCGGCAATATGCAAAGGTTCGCTTAAATCCATAGAGTTTTTCTTCCTCGACGAGGGGTTCGGCACTCTTGATGAAAGTCTGGTTGATACTGTAATGGACAGCCTGGAGAAGCTACGCAGTGCGGATTTCACCATAGGGATCATAAGCCACGTAGAGGAATTGAAACACAGAATTGAAAACAAAATAATTGTAGATAAAGCTACGGAAACGCACGGCTCTACCATAAGCGTTTACGCATAAGGAGCACATTTTGTCCAACGTTATTACCCCGATTTCGCTTTGGAAGGATTTCGACTCATCGCTTGACGTGATGCCCGTTACCCTCGGCGAGAAGTCGGATGGCGGAATCAAATACGAATATTTAAATTTCTCCGGCCGTGATACGGGCATGGGGAGGGTGACTGTGTACAGCATCCTCGCTTCCTCCGAGTCAGACCCTTCGAATGCGGGAATAATTTTGTTTTTCGACAGCAACAAGGGGCTTGACGAAAGCATGCTGGCTTTTTTCGTAAAGCACGGCTATACCGCGCTCGCCGTTGATTACGCCGGCAGGCGTGAAGGTGTGGACAGGTACACGCGATACCCTCAGAACGTCTACTACGCCAACATAAGTTTTTGCGGGCGGAGCAAAGATTTCGTGGACGATACCGCCTTTAAAACGGCGTGGTACGAATGGGTGGGCGTAGGCATTTACGCGCGCAAATTTTTGATTGAAAGGCTGAATAATCCCAACATCGGCGTAATAGGCATACGCGACGGCGGGGAAATTGTGTGGAAGCTGGCGTGCGCGGCCCAATTTTCCTGCGCGGTGACGGTTGCGGCGTGCGGCTGGCTCGCTTACCGCGGCTATCAGAAATTCAAGGGGGAAAAGCCGGAATTCGACGACGAAAGATACCGATTTATAGCCGGGATTGATTCCCAATCCTATGCTCCCCATATAAAATGCCCCATGCTCATGCTGTGCACGACGGACGACGCGGGATTTGATTACGACAGGGCGTTTGATACTTTTGCGCGCATAAATCCAAAATACGCGAGTTCGAGCATTATCACATATTCTTTGAGAAGCGGGGCGAGAATAGATTCAAGTTCCACGCGCGACATGTTTCTCTTCCTCGATTCCTATGTAAAGGAGAGATATGTATTTATTCCCAAGCCCGCGGAGGTGGAAATTTACGCCGACGAAAAGGATAACCTCGTTGCTCGCACGGTTTACGACGATACGGGAATAATTGAGCGCGGCGGGGTGTATTATTCCGAGGACAGCTTTAACAGCGCGGACAGGGATTGGGCGACGGCGCCTTTCAAGAGCAAGATAAACGACCACGACGGGGAGTATTTCCTGAACGTCTACGAAAAGACAGGCACAATTTTCGCGCTGTGCTACGTAGTATATTCCAACGGGTTTACCGTTTGGTCTAAGCTCGCCGTCAAGAAAATAGAGGGAAAATTCCGCAACAGCCGCGCAAAGGAAAGAATAATGTATGCCAACCAATTCGGCGAAGATTGCTTCACCATTGCAAACGGCGACAAATACGCGATAGGCGGGATATTCCTCGAGGACGACTTCTTTATGCCCAAGCAGGTGGAAGTGAACGGCTTGAAGGGCATCTATTCCGAATGCGGATTGACTACAAACAGGCTCATTTGCCCGCAGTTTGCGCCGGATAAGGACAGCATTCTAAAAATAGACGTCTGCCCCGAGCGGGATATGACAATAGAACTGGTTTTGAAAAACGTCGAAAACGGCGAAAAGTATACGTCTAAAATTATCGCCCTCGGAGAAGTTTGGCAGAGCGTTATTCTTAAAGCCAAGGTCTTTAAAAACAAGGACGGAATTTCTTTGAATAATTTCACCGAATGTGTGTCGCTCACCGTCACGGGCGAGGGCATGTACGCGGTAAATAATCTGATGTGGTTATAAAAATATGGGTCTTTTGCCTTTGCGCTTAAAACGGAGAAGGAGAGATAAAACCGGAACGCTTACTGCCGTAGCTTTGATTATAGCGTCGGCATTATTGGCTTTTGTGCTTATCTTCAACCTTCTGTATACCCGCATTTACGTGGTGGGACCTTCAATGCGCAACACTTTGACGGGCGCGACCGCAGTAAACAGAGCGGGCGGGGATTACGTATACATTTGCGGATTGCTGGAGCCCAAAAGGGGAGATATCGTCGTAATCGACGCGGGAGACAAAAACCTGATAAAGCGGGTTATCGCGCTCGGCGGGGACAGTCTGAAAATGGATAACGGCGCGCTTTCCTTAAAAGTCAAGGGAGCGGCAAATTACACTTTGGTTGACGAGCCGTATGTAGATCCCGAAAACAACAAAAATCCCAAAAAGAATACGTTTGACGAAATCTCGGTTGACGAGGGTTGCGTATTCTTTATGGGTGACAACCGCGACGACAGCGAGGACAGCAGAGGGTCTTATTACGGAATTATGCCGGTTGACAGCATAGTCGGGGTAGTGACGGGCTGGTCCATGCAGTGCAAATCGGCGATAACAAGCTGGAACACTTTCTTCGAATTTACCTTGCCGGGTATATTCGGGGCTTGAAATACAATTTACGGAGATAAAATATGCGTGCAGTTGTAACTGTAATTGGCAAGGACAAAACGGGAATAATCGCAAAAGTAAGCACTTTTCTGTCAGAAAAGGGCGTTAACATTCTCGATATAAGCCAAACTATTCTTCAGGAATATTTTGCAATGATAATGCTGGTGGATTTAAGCAATTCCAAGGAAAAGCTCGCCGCTCTTGCAGACGAATGCGGTGTGATGGGCGAAAAGATAGGTATGTCCATCCATCTTCAGCATGAGGATATTTTCAACGCCATGCACAGCGTCTGAGGTGAGCCGATGTTTAACTATTCGGACGTTTTGGAAACGATAGATATGGTCGAGAGGGAGCACCTCGACATACGCACGATAACCATGGGCATTTCCCTTTTGCCCTGCATACGAGAGAGTGCGGAAAGCACCGCGAAGCGCGTTTACGACAAGGTGTGCTCCAAGGCCGAAAATATAGTGAAGGTTGCGGACGAGCTCTCTAAGGAATACGGTATTCCCATAGTCAATAAGCGCGTTTCGGTTACCCCCGTAAGCCTCATCTGCGCGGCGTTTCCGCAAAAAGCGCCGCTTTTGGCAAAGGCCCTCGACGACGCGGCCAAGGTAGTCGGCATAGATTTCTTAGGCGGCTATTCCGCCCTCGTACATAAGGGCACCGCCGATTACGAAAAGCAATTTATAATGAGTATACCCGAAGCACTTGCGTCTACGCAAAAGCTTTGCTCGTCGGTAAATATCGGCTCTTCTAAGTCGGGCATCAACATGGACGCTGTTGCGCTCATGGGGGATATAATCAGGCAGACGGCTTCGGCCACTGCCGATAAAGACGGATTCGGGTGCGCAAAATTGGTGGTATTCTGCAACGCCGTGGAGGACAACCCCTTTATGGCGGGCGCGTTCCATGGGGTTGGGGAAGGCGATACGGTGATAAACGTCGGCGTCTCCGGCCCGGGAGTCGTTCAGCACGCGATTGAAGCCATACCCGAAGCAAATCTTACCGATTTATCGGAGATGATAAAGCGCACGGCCTTTAAAATAACGAGGGCGGGCCAGCTGATAGCCAAAGAGGCGGCAACGCGTTTGAACGCGCAATTCGGCATAGTCGATTTGTCGCTTGCGCCTACCCCGGCAAGGGGCGATTCCGTCGCGCAGATTCTCGAGGAAATGGGGCTTGAGAGCGTCGGCACGCACGGAACGACGGCATGTCTTGCAATGCTCAACGACGCGGTTAAAAAGGGCGGGGTCATGGCAAGCTCCCGCGTGGGCGGCCTTTCAGGCGCGTTCATTCCCGTTTCCGAGGACATCGGCATGATAGAGGCGGCGGAAAAGGGCAATATAAATCTTGACAAGCTGGAGGCCATGACGGCCGTATGCTCTGTCGGCCTCGATATGATAGCTCTTCCGGGCGACACGTCTGCCGCAACAATCAGCGCGATAATCGCGGACGAAGCGGCGATAGGCATGATAAACAACAAGACTACGGCCGTAAGGGTTATTCCCGTTCCCGGTAAGGGCGTGGGGGAAGAAGTCAATTTCGGCGGATTGCTGGGGCGCGCTCCCATAATGGCGGTGCACAACCAATCGAGCAATAAATTCATAGCGCGTGGGGGATTGATACCCGCGCCGATTCATTCCAATAAAAATTAAGCAGGTGGATTATGCAAAGAAGCGAAGTAAAAGAACAGTATAAGTGGAAGATCGAGGATATTTTTTCAAGCGAGGAAGCTTGGGAAAAGGCGTTTGCAAAGGCAATGGAAAACCTCGATTTCAAGAGCTATGAGGGTAAATTAGGCGATAAAAGCGTGCTTTTGCGCTTTTTACACGCCAACGACGGGTATATGATAGAGCTTGAAAAGCTTTATTCTTATGCGAGTTTAAAGCACGACGAGGACACTCGCGACGCGCAAAATTCGGCGAGGTACGGCAAGGTAAATATGCTGTATTCGAAGTATTGCTCCGCCGTGGCGTTTTACGAGCCGGAGCTTGCCGGGCTGGGAGCGGATTACCTCAAAAGTTTGCTGAAAGATGAGAATTTTAAGCCCTACGATTATCAGTTGAAAAGTTTGATAAAGAGCCTCGACCACGTTCCGTCCGCCGAGGAGCAGAAGCTTATTGCTTCCGCCGGGGAAACTCTCAATTCCTTCCACGACATATTCGCGATGATAAACAACGCCGATTTGCCCCTTCCGAAAGTGACTTACGAGGGCAAAAAGTGCAAGCTTACCCACGGACTTTACGGTTTGATCCTTCATTCTCCGGACAGGGAGGCGCGCAAGGAAGCATATGAAAAGTATTACGCGGCGTTTATCGGACTTTTGAACACCATAACCGCCAACTACTACGGCAACGTGAAAAAGGACGTCTTTTTGAGCAAAGCTTACAAATTTTCATCTTGCCTGGACAAAGCGCTTTTTTATGAGGACGTGGACAAAAAAGTTTACGACAACCTTTTGGAGAGCGTTTCGGCAAATTGCGGCGCGATGCACAGATATATAGCCGACAGAAAGAAGATCCTCGGCTATGACAAAATGTATTTTTACGACGTTTACGCGCCCCTTGTCGGCGACGTGGAATTTAAAATGAGCTACGACGAGGCGTACGATTACGTTGTGCGCGGGCTTGCGGCGCTCGGCGGGGAGTATCAAAAGCTTTTGAAGCGCGGCCATGACGAGAGGTGGATAGACGTCGAGGAGACCGAAGGCAAACGAAGCGGCGCGTATTCATCGGGCGCATACGGAGTTCATCCTTACGTTTTGCTGAATTATCAGCCGACGCTCAGCGACGTATTTACCATTGCGCACGAGATGGGACATTCTCTTCACACTTACTTCTCGCAGAAAAACCAACCGTACGCAAAGAGCGATTACAGGATATTCGTAGCCGAGGTGGCGAGCACCGTAAACGAAGTTTTGCTGTTGAAGTTTATGCTGAAAGAGGCAAAGGATGTAAACCTTCGCAAATACCTGCTCAATTATTACCTCGATTCCATACGCGCGACCCTTCACAGACAGACTATGTTTGCGGAGTTCGAGTTCAAAGCGCACGACATGGTTGAAAAGGGGGAGCCGCTTACGAGGGAAAATCTTTGCTCGGTTTACGCGGAAATAGGCAAAAAGTATTACGGCGACGCGATAGAGCACGATTATCTGATTTCAACCGAGTGGTGCAGAATACCTCATTTCTACACATCGTTCTACGTTTACAAGTATTCCACGGGAATAATCACCGCGATGAATATCGCAAACCGCATTTTAAGCGAGGGGGAAAATGCCGTAAAGGATTACTTCAAATTCCTCTCCGGCGGCTCGTCAACTGACCCCGTTTCGCTGTTAAAGCTTGCGGGAGTGGACCTTACGGATAAGAAACCCTACGAGTTTGCAATGAGAGAATTTGAGCAAACCCTCGATGAATTTGAGAAACTAATGGATATATAAAGTATTATGTCAGACATAAATAACTCACTTCCGAACAATTTGGAGGCCGAACAGGCGCTTTTGGGTTGCGTGCTTATTGATAACGACGTGCTCCCCGAAGTGCTGGAAAAAATAGCCGAGGGCGATTTTTATCAAGCTTCGCACAGGTTGATTTTTTCGGCTATCAAGTACATATTCAACGACCACAGGCCTATCGACCCCGTAACGCTTACAGATAAGCTGGAGACGGACGGGAATCTGTCAAAGGCGGGCGGCGCGACTTATCTTGCGGAACTTGCGCAGGTTACGCCGTCCTCTGCCAATTATCTTCATTATCTTGAGATAGTAAGAAGGGATTCTGTAAACAGAAAGCTTATAAACGCCTCCCACGAAATTATAAAGTTTTGCAAAAACAGCGACGACAACGAAAAAAGCGTCCGCTATGCCGAACAGCTCATCTACGATATTTCGAAAACCAACGATTCATCGACTATGAAAGATATTCGCCAGAGCGACATAGTTGATGTAATTATAAAAAAATTCGAGAAACTTGATGTAGACAAGGACTTCAATCGCGGGTTACAGACGGGATTTTTTAAGCTCGACAAGATGACAAACGGCTTGCAACGTTCCGATTTGATAGTCATTGCGGCCCGTCCGGGCATGGGAAAGACCTCGATTGCGATGAATATCGTCGAAAACGCCGCTTTGAACGAAAATAAAGTGTGCGCCGTCTTTTCGCTTGAAATGCCGGAAGTGCAGATAGTTCAAAGGCTTTTGTGCAGTTTTGCCAACGTTTCCATGGCAGACGCGCTCGCGGGCGGGGGAAAATTGCAGAGCAGAGATTGGAAAAATCTCAATAAAGCGGCCGAGGAGATCCGCCGCAGCCGCATTTACATAGACGATTCTTCGCGCGTCACGCCGGGTGAAATTCTTTCCAAATGCCGCAGAATAAAGGCGAAAAACAACGGTGAGCTCGACCTTGTTATGATAGACTATATCCAATTGATGTCTAGCGGCAAAAAAACCAACGACCAGAACCGTACCCAGGAAGTCGCGGACATCACGAGGGAGTTGAAAATAATGGCAAAGGAGCTCGACGTGCCCGTGATCGCGCTTTCACAGCTCCGCCGTATGCAGACAAAAGAGCCCCAACTTTCCGACTTGCGTGAGTCGGGCGCGATAGAGCAAGACGCGGATATTGTAATGTTTATTAACCGCCCCGACGTGGGCGTTTCCGACGAGGATTTGCGCAAAAACAACATGGTCAGAAATATTGCCGATTTGATTATCGCAAAGCACAGAAACGGCGAGACGGGCAGGATAAAGCTTCGCTTTAAGGGGGAACTTACCAAATTCGTCAACCCCGAGCCCAACGACAACATCGTCGAGCCGCAATTCAACAGTTCGCATGTGCAGGGGCTTGAAGATTATCACGGCGACGGCGGAAATAATGATGAGCGCGACGCTTCCGAAGTTTATCCCGACGATGTGCCGCCGTTTGATTGATTTCAGACATTTCTTTAATTTTTATTATAAGCAAAATGATGGATACGCGCATTTTGACAATTGACGAACAGTCTTTGAAACTTTCGGAAAAAATAATAAAAAGCGGCGGTTGCGTGGCTTTCCCTACCGAAACGGTTTACGGATTGGGGGCGAACGCTTTCGACGACGGGGCCGTCGGGCGGATATTCGAAATCAAGGGCAGGCCCAACGACAACCCGCTGATCGTGCATGTACACGAGGATTTTGATCTGTCCGCGCTTGTATCCTTTATACCCTGGTATGCCAAACAGCTTGCAAAGGCCTTTTTGCCCGGTCCGCTCACAATGGTGTATAAAAGCAAAAACAGGGTGAGCCCCGCGGTTTCCTGTGGGCTGGATACTTTGGCGGTGCGCATACCCTCGCATAGAGGCGCGCAGGCATTTTTGAGATTTGTAAATCTACCGATAGCCGCCCCGAGCGCGAATATTTCAAAACACGTGAGCCCCGTCACGGCACAGCACGTATACGACGACCTCAAGGGAAAAATAGAACTTATTTTGGATGGCGGGAAGTGTACCGGCGGAATCGAAAGTACCGTGCTCGACTGCACGAGCGATGTGCCCTGCGTCTTGAGAAGCGGGCTTGTCACGCGCGAGATGATTGCGGCGACGGTGGGCGAGTGCAACCAATACGTTATGAAAGAGGGCGAACGCGTATTATCCCCGGGAATGAAGTACAAGCATTATTCCCCCAAATGCAAAACCGCGCTGTTCGGTTACGATAACCGCGAGCAGGCTTATAAATATTATCTCGATTGTATCAACAGGGGCGAAAGGGCGTATTTTATGTGCGAAAGTGCGGTCGCTTCAATGTATAACATCGAAAATCTTCTCGATTTGGGCGGCACGGAGCTTGAAATAGCTTCAAACTTGTACGATAAACTTCGCGAAGGCGAAATCAAGGCCGATATAATAATTGCCGTTGCACCGCAAAAGCAGGACGGCGTTATGTACGGCGTTATGAACAGAATGAGAAAGGCGTTCGGATAAATTATGAAGAGGAAGAAGATAACATTTGTCTGTACGGGCAATACGTGCCGGAGCCCCATGGCCGAAGCAATATTGCGCGCGGAGATAAAAAAGAGAAAAATCAAATGGTGGGACGTCGCCTCCTGCGGCATAAACGCCGAGGTCGGCGGCACGATAAGCCAAAACAGCGAGACCGCGCTCGGGGAGATAGGCATAGCCGTTAAGGACTTCAAGCCGCGCCAATTGACGGAGAAGATCCTAAACGCAAGCACGCTTGTCATAACCATGACTGAAAGACAGCGGCTTTCGCTCGGCGAGCGTGGGAATGTAAGAAGCGCCGTGGAAATGTGCGGCTTCGACGTGCCCGACCCTTACGGTTGCGGCATAGACATTTACAGGCTGACGCGCGATTCCCTCATAAAACTGTGCGACGCGGTCATAAACGATTATATTTTAAAATTCGAGGAGTAAATCATATGAAAATTGCTTTGGCGTGCGATCACGGCGGCCTCAATCTCAAAAACGCGATAATTGAATATCTGAAAAACAACGGATATTCTTACGAAGATTTCGGAACATACAGCGCGGACAGTTGCGATTATCCCGATTACGCATTGCCCGCCGCAGAGGCCGTAGCCGGGGGTGATTGCGAGAGGGGAATTGTCGTGTGCTCCACGGGCATAGGCGTTTCCATAGTCGCAAACAAGGTGCCCGGGGTTAGGTGCGCGCATTGCCACGATACCTACTGCGCTGAGTTTACCCGCCGTCATAACGACGCCAACATGCTCGCAATGGGAGAAAAAGTCGTAGGCACGGGATACGCGCTCAAAATTGTCGAGGCGTTTTTGAATACGGAGTTTGAGGGCGGGAGGCACTCCCGCCGCGTCGATAAAATAACGCAAATCGAAAAGAAGTACAGCAAATAATATGCTCATAGACATTCATTTACACAGTCGTTTTTCCTTCGACAGCGAAGAAAACCCCGAAAAATACATCGTAAAGGCCAAGGAGTCGGGCGTGCCCGTAATAGGATTTTCGGAGCACTACGATTACGACGCCTTTCTCGACGGCGCGGATATTTCGCTTGCGGATATCCAAGAGTATTCGGCGTGCCTTTCGGAATATAAAAAAATATGCGAAGATCCGCATATTCTGTTTGGCATTGAGTTCGGCTACAGCAAAGCGGCGGTGGAAAAATACAAAACTCTTGCCGAAAGATATAATTTCGATTACATAATAAACAGCGTGCACACCCTGCCCAACAGGGGGGATAGTTACTATCCGCGCTATTTCGAAGGGCTGACGACGAGGCGTGCTTACGAAAATTATTTCAATGCGGTGCTCGAAAGCGTGGACGCGCCCTTCGACTATCAGATAATCGGGCATATCGGCTATGTTTCGCGCTATAACGACGCGCCGGACAAAAGGATAATTTACGCCGATTATAAAAGTATAATTGATGAAATCCTTTTGCGCATGATCTCAAAGGGCAAGTGCCTTGAAATCAACACCTCGAGCGGCAAAAGCGGGTGCGATTTCCTCCCCGACAGGGATATTTTAATAAGATATTGCGAATTGGGCGGGGAGCTGATGTCATTCGGAAGCGACGCGCACAAATGCCCCGACTATGCCCGCAAAGAGGAGTTGCTTGCGGGATTTTTAAGAGAAATCGGGGTGAAAAAACTGTATTATTATAAAAACCGTAAGCCGGTCGCATACGACATTTAATTATATTTTTGCGGCGCACAATCGTCTGATTAAAGGCGGATTTTCAAAAAAAGTACGATTATTTGATAAATCCGCCGTTTTTTATGTCAAAAACACTTTACTTCTCTACTGTAATAAAGTATAATCTGATAAAGAGAGGGTGATTATGAAAGATATTGAAAAGCATATCAGCGATCTTTACGACATTTTCGTCAAAATAGGAAGCGCGGAAGATTGCAAAGCGCTGTTGGAAGATCTGTGCACGTATAAAGAGGTGGAGCAAATGGCCCAGCGTGCATATGCGGCAAAGTTAATTATGGAAGGTAAGACGTATAACGAGATTATCGCGGAGACGGATATTTCGAGCACGACGCTTTCGCGCGTGTCCAAGGCCGTCACTCACGGGAGCGGCGGATACACAAAATTTATTTCCGTCAGGGGCAGGACAGAATGAAGAATTTCAGACGCGAAGAAAATGTTACGGAAGAGCTTATTTCCCTGTACGAAAGCCGAGGATTTACGCGCTACAAGCCAGGGTGCTTCGAAGAATACGCGCTTTACCAGCAAAATAAGGATTTCCTCATAGGCAAAAACGTCATAACCTTTTCGGGGCTTGGGGGCAAACTGCTCGCCATGCGGCCGGACGTCACGCTTTCGCTTATCCGCCATACGGAGCCGAACGCGGTCAATGCGGAAAAGTATTATTATGTGGAAAAGGTTTACAGGCAGGCGGCGGGCAGTAACGAGTTCAAGGAAATCAACCAAACGGGCGTGGAAATCATAGGCAATATCGACAAGGTGTGCGAGGTGGAAATTTCATCGCTCATTTGCGATACACTCAGCGCCGTTTCCGATGGGTATATTCTCGATATTTCGCATATGGAGTTTATAGAGGGACTTTTGGAGTGCTTCGGCCCCTACGGCGGCGCGATGCGCGATTTTTTGGGCAGAAAGGATATACATGATTTTTATGCGCTTGCCGAAAGGCAATCTTTTGACGAAAGGCTGATAAACTGTTTTGTCACGGCGGCGGAGATCAACGGCGAGGCAGAGAAGGCATTGAAAATTGCAGAAAGCATCGTGTTGAACGACAGAATGGCAAAGGCCGTAAAAGAGCTTAAAGATGTTTGCGGTTACCTTGAAAAAGCGGGATACGGAAGTAAAATCAATATAAATTTTTCAATTGCAAACAATGCCGACTATTATAACGGCATAATTTTCAACGGATATATCGAGGGGGTCGCGCACCGCGTCCTTTCGGGCGGCAGGTACGATAAACTTCTCGATAAATTAGGAAAAAGAGGAGGGGCTATCGGCTTTGCACTCTACCTCGGGGAAATAGAAAGATATTTTGTAAGCGGCTATCCGGAGATCGATTACCTCGTTTTATATGACGACAAGACGCAGGAAATTGCGCTTGACAAGGCGTTTGAGCTCAAAAAAAGCGGCTCCGTGCGGCTTGCAAGGCGCGTTCCCGAGGGGATTTGTTGCAAAAACATCATTGATTTGACGAAGGAGGCAGCTATATGATAAACGTTGCTCTGCCCAAGGGGCGGCTGGGCGAAAAGGTTTATGCCCTGTTGGCTTCCGTCGGCTATCAATGCGAAGAGTACAGCCCGGACAGCAGGAAACTCATTTTCAGCGACAAGAGGGGCGAAGTAAATTATTTTTGGGTAAAACCTACCGACGTTGCCGTGTATGTTGAGCTTGGCGCGGCGGACGTGGGCGTTTGCGGGAAAGACATTTTGGACGAGTATGAGCCCGACATTTACGAATTGGCGGATCTGAAGCTCGGCAAATGCGCAATGTGCGTGGCGGCCAAGCGCGATTGGCATGACGTAAGCGGCGCGCCCTTGCGCGTGGCCACAAAATTCCCTCACACCGCCGAAAAATTTTATGCGGAAATCGGGCGCGATATTGAAATAATCAAGCTGAACGGATCCATAGAGCTCGCCCCCGTTTTGGGGATTTCGGACGTAATAGTCGATATTGTCGAGACGGGCACGACATTGAGGGAAAACGATTTGAAGGTATTCCAACAAATTTCAAAGATAAGCGCGCGGCTCATTTGCAATAAGTCGTCATATAAATTCAAGTATTCGCAGGTTTGCGCCTTGAGGGAAAAGCTTAAAGGAGTTCTGAAAGATGATTGAAATAATAAAGTATGAAAATCAGACGGCGGAGGAGCTTTTCGGCAAGCGCGAGGAGCTTACATCCAACGTTGAGCAGGCGGTAAAGGAAATTATTGCCAACGTGCGCGCAAACGGCGACGCGGCTTTAAGGGAATACAGCCTTAAATTCGATAAATTCGACGGCGAAAGGTTAGAAGTGGACGAAAGCGAATTTGCAGAAAGTTTTTATGCGCTTGAGCCGGAGTATATTCAAATGCTTAAAAACGCAATTGAAAATATCAGGCAATTCCACATAAAACAGCTTCGCACCGGTTTCGAGATAAATTGCGGCGATAAAATAATAGGGCAAAAGGTTTTGCCCGTGGAGAGCGCGGGTATTTACGTGCCCGGGGGTACAGCCGCGTATCCATCGACCGTTTTGATGAATGCAATCCCCGCAAAAATTGCGGGCGTAAAAAATTTGATAATGGTTACGCCCGTAAAATCCGACGGCAAAGTCAAACCGGAAATTCTGGCGGCCGCAAAACTGTGCGGCGCTGACAGGGTGTTTAAAATAGGCGGTGCACAGGCTATTGCCGCGCTCGCCTACGGGACGGAAAGCGTACCCAAGGTGGATAAAATTACTGGCCCGGGAAGAGATTTTGTAGCTACGGCGAAAAAACTCGTGAGCGGCGTAACTTGCGGAATAGATATGGTCGCGGGGCCGAGCGAAATACTCGTCATAGCGGACGGCGGGGCAAAGGCGGAGCATGTGGCGGCGGATCTCTTGTCGCAGGCGGAGCACGATATAATTGCTTCCGCGCTCCTGATAACGGACAGCATGAAACTTGCCGAGCAGGTTGTAAAAGAGCTTGAAAAGCAGGTTAAAATGCTTAAAAGGGCTGAAATTGCCTCGGCGTCGCTCAAAAATAATTGCAAAATTATAGTTACGGAAAGTCTGGAAAAGGCAGTGGAACTATCCAACGGTTACGCGCCGGAACACCTCGAGCTGGCAGTAAAGGAGCCCAAAAAACTGCTTGAAAGAGTGACAAACGCCGGCTCTGTGTTTCTCGGCTATAACACTCCCGAAGCCGTGGGGGATTACTACGCCGGGGCAAATCACACGCTCCCCACGAGCGGTACGGCGAGGTTTTCCTCACCGCTCGGCGTGGAGGATTTCATCAAGACTACCCAATATGTCTATTACAGCGAGGGCGCGCTTGAAAAGGCGGCGGACGACATCATTATGTTTGCAAACTCAGAAGGATTGACGGGCCACGCCGAAAGCGTCGCGAAGAGGGTGAAAAAATGAGCAGGTTTGCGCGTGAAGATATAAACGCAATTTCGCCGTATATCCCCGGCGAACAGCCGCGCGACAGAAAATATATCAAGCTGAACACAAACGAAAACCCCTATGAGCTATCTTCCGGCGCCGTAAACGCCATATCCAAGCGGTTTTTGGCGGATTTGAGGAGATATTCAGACCCCGAATGTACGGAGCTTCACCGCGCAATCGCAGATTATTACGGTTTGGACAGTCAAAACGTGTTGGCGACAAACGGCTCCGACGAGGCGTTGGCGTTCGCGTTTTACGCCTACTGCCGCGACGGGGTGTGTTATGCGGACGTGACGTACGGCTTTTACGACGTGATCGCAAACCTGTTCGGATGTAAGGCGGAGCATATTCCGCTTAAAAGCGATTTTACCATAGACGGCCGTGATTATTTCAATAAGGGCAAAACCATTGTAATCGCAAATCCAAACGCCCAGACGGGTGTTGCACTTGACGGCGGGATAATCCGTGAAATAATCGAAAAAAACAGCGAAAATATTGTCATTTTGGACCAAGCCTATGCGGATTTCGGCAATTTCAACGCAATTCCGCTTATAAAACAGTATAAAAATTTAGTCGTCGTAAACACTTTTTCCAAGTCCCGTTCGCTTGCGGGCGCGCGCGTCGGATACGTAATTGCCGACAGCGAACTCATAAGCGACCTGAAAAAAGTGAAAAACTCATTCCATCCGTACAACGTAAACGCTATTTCGCAAGCACTTGCGGTGGCGGCGATAAGGGACAAAGAGTATTTCGAAAATACGGTTAAAAAGGTCAAAGAGGTCAGGGAGAAACTTGCCGGCGGGCTGAAAGCGCTCGGCTACATAGTTTTGCCGTCGTCCGCGAATTTTATTTTGGCGGAGTCGCCAAATATATGCGGGCGTGATCTGTATATAAAATTGAAACAAAAAGGCGTGCTCGTGCGGCATCTGAGCGACGAGAGGATTGAAAATTTCGTGCGGATAACCGTAGGAAGCGAGGAAGAAAACGAGAAATTTTTGAAAATTCTGACGGAGATCGAAGAAGATGAGATGCGCTGAAATAATCAGAAAAACAAGGGAAACGGACATTAAAATCAAATTGAATATCGACGGAGGCGATTATGAAATAGACTCAGGCTGCGGGTTTTTAAATCACATGCTGGAGCTTTTCGCCGCGCACAGCGGATTCGGGCTGGTGGTGAAATGCAAAGGCGATACGGAGGTAGATTTTCACCATACCGTTGAGGACGTCGGCATTGTCTTGGGACAGGCGTTTTTGCAGGCGATCGGCGATAAAAGGGGCATTTCAAGGTACACCGACGTGACAATTCCCATGGACGAAACGCTGATTTTGTGCGCCGTGGATATAAGCGGCAGAGCCACTTTGAATTACGATTTGAAGATTCCCGTAGCCAAGATCTCCGACGACGACGATACAGTTAAAGCACGCGCCGTCGGGCTGTTCGATACCGAGCTTGTCGAAGAGTTTTTTACAAGCTTTGTGAGGGAAGCGCGAATTAGTTTGCATTTGGTACAGCTTTACGGCAAGAATACGCATCACATAATAGAGGGCGCCTTCAAGGCTTTTGCACGCGCTTTAAAAGGGGCGGTAAAGGTTGAGGGCGATAAAATACCTTCAAGCAAAGGGTCGTTATGATTGCTATTGTCGATTACGGCGTGGGAAATTTGTTTTCGCTTGCACATTCCCTTGATAAAATCGGGGCAGAGTGCCAAGTTACTGGCGATTTCAAAATAATCCAAAATGCCGAAAAAATAATACTCCCCGGCGTGGGCGCGTTCGGCGACGCGGCGAAAAAGCTGAAAGAAAGCGGGCTGGACAGGCTGATTTTAAACCAAGCCGGAGAAGGCAAACCGCTTTTGGGCATTTGCCTTGGCATGCAACTTCTGTTTGACAGGAGCTTCGAGTACGGCGTGCACGACGGCTTGGGGCTGATAAAGGGCGAAGTGCGGCCGCTTTATGAGATTTCAAAGGGCTTGAAAATCCCGCACATGGGTTGGAACAGCTTGCATTTTTGCGATAAAAATCCCATTTTCCGCGGCCTTTGCGAGGGGGATTACGTCTATTTCGTACATTCTTATTACGCAAAATGCGGGGAAGGACTTTCCGCGACGACCGATTACGGCGGTGAAGTAACCGCGGCGGTGCGCAAGGGAAATGTCTATGGCGTGCAGTTTCATCCAGAAAAGAGCGGTGAGACGGGGTTGAAGATTTTAAAGGCGTTTGCCGAGCTGAGGTAAATATGATAATTTTTCCCGCAATAGATATAATAGGCGGAAATGTCGTGAGGCTAAAAAAAGGCGATTACGGCCAAGTTAAAAATTATAAGATTTCGCCCGTACAGGCCGCTGAGGATTTTTGTGCGTGCGGCGCAAGGCATTTGCATATCGTCGATTTGGACGGCGCAAAGAGCGGTAAGGCTGAAAATGCGAAAATTATAGAAAAAATCGCGCACGCCTGCGATATGTTTATCGAAGTAGGCGGAGGTATAAGGAGCTTAGAGCAAATCCAGAGATATTCCGATTGCGGAGTGGCGCGCGTGATTTTAGGAACAATTGCGGTAAAAGACGAAAATTTTTTGTTAAAAGCGATAGATAAATTCGGCGAAAAAATCTCGGTGGGGGTTGACGCAAAAGATGGCAAAGTTGCGATAAACGGCTGGAAAGAGACGACAAATATCGATTCGCTTGAATTTTGCGCGCGCCTGAAAGAAATGGGAGTAAATCACGTAATTTATACCGATATTAGCAAAGACGGCATGCTAAAAGGCACAAATATGGATATTTACAAAGTACTATGCCAGACAAAATACCCCAAAATTACTGCTTCGGGAGGCATTTCCGACCTCGGAGAAATAGAAAAATTGAAAAATATGAATATCTACGGCGCAATTTTGGGGAAGGCCCTTTACGAGGGTAAAATCGATTTAAGCAAAGCCGTAAAGATTGCGGAGGCCGGCGATGTTGGCTAAAAGAATTATTCCCTGCCTCGACGTCAAAGACGGCAGGGTTGTAAAAGGTAAAAATTTTGTCGGACTGCAGGACGTGGACGACCCGATAAAACTCGCTTCCTTTTATTCGGAGTGCGGCGCGGATGAGCTTGTATTTTACGATATTACGGCGAGTGCAGAGGGAAGAGCTCTGTTTTGCGAAGTTTTAAAGGGCGTAGCTTCCAAGGTTTTTATTCCTTTGACTGTCGGCGGTGGTATAAATACGCTTGATGATTTCGACAGGGTGTTAAAATGCGGCGCGGATAAAGTCAGCGTCAACAGCGGGGCAATTGCCAATCCCGATTTGATCAAAAATGCGGCGGAAAAATACGGAAATCAATGCGTTGTGCTGTCAATGGACGTAAAAAAAGAGGGAAACTGTTATAAAGTATATTCAAAAGGCGGCAGGATCCGCACGGATATTGACGCTGTGGAATGGGCAATATTCGGTCAAAACAGCGGCGCGGGCGAAATAGTTTTAAACAGCATAGATACAGACGGCGTTAAAAACGGCTTTGATCTGCCAATGCTCGAGGCTGTTTGCAACGCAGTGAATATTCCCGTCATTGCAAGCGGCGGGGCGGGGAGTATTTCACACTTTGTTGAACTCTTCAAAAGCGTAAACGCTGACGCAGGGCTGGGCGCATCTGTTTTCCATTACAGGCAATTTTCGATAAAAGAACTTAAAAATGAGCTTAAAAAGAACGGAATCGAGGTGAGATTATGATAAATATCGATGATTTGAAGTTTGGACAAGACGGGTTGATACCCGCCGTTGTGACTGATTATTATACGAAAAAGGTGCTTACCGTGGCGTATATGAACGCCGAAAGCCTGAAAATCAGCATGGAAGAGGGAAAAACCTGCTTTTATTCGCGAAGCCGCAAATGTCTTTGGCGAAAGGGCGAGATGAGTGGAAATTATCAACATATCGTCTCTATCAAGGCCGATTGCGACCGCGACGCGCTGACCGTTGAAGTTATAAAGGACGGACCCGCATGTCACCTCGGAACGGACAGTTGCTTTAACGATTACGTGTACAAAAGCGAAGAGCTTGGGGAGTTTTCTATCGATGGGCTTTATGAGCTTTTGGAAGGCAGGAAAAAGGACAAGCCTCAGGGCTCTTACACGACCTATCTTTTCGAACAGGGAATAGACAAAATTTTGAAAAAGGTGGGCGAGGAGTGCACCGAAGTCATTGTTGCGGGCAAGGGCGGCGACAAGGCGGAAACTACATTTGAAATTGCCGATCTGACATATCATGTGCTCGTTTTAATGGTGCAGATGGGCATAACAAACAAGGACGTTTTGGAGGAACTTGCCAAGCGGCATGTTATAGACCATAAGGTAAAACAGCAAAAAATGAAATAAAATTTGCCGGTTTTGACTAAAATTGTACTTATATATACACGGGGCCGCCGCACATCAGTGCGGCGGCTAACGCATTATTTGAAGTCTATATCCAAATTATCGCTTGTAAAGAGCGGGCGCGGCGAAATCGCCGCGCCCGCAACACTTTGCAATTATTTATTCGCCTTCTTTAATCGCCCTTAACATTGCAATTCTGCAGGAGTTTTTAATTTCAGAATAGCGCGTACCTTCGGGAAATTGGCAAAGAAGTTCCTCACCGAAAAATAATGCGGGGCAAATGGGGTTGATTTTTTCTTCAAGTTGGGGGAATTCATCTTTATCGGGCCAATATATATCGACGTTAGCCAATTCCTTACTTTCCCGCCTTATTTCGCTCAGGCATTTACGCATTAAAAAATCATTTAAACTTTGTCCGTCGGTATAAATCATCAATCTCTTTTCAATCTTGTTCCAATCCGCCGTAACCATTTTATCGACATGCGTGTGCACGGGCAATTTATCGGGATTCCAATCGTGAAATCTCTCCACCTCACGCTGTACGGTCGTCGTGGTAAAGGAGCCGCCCGAGCGGTGGAAGTTGAACGCGTCGTCCTCGGGTGTGGTTATCTCGTATGAGATTATTTCTTTACGCATTTCGCAGACCCAGCCGTCTTTTGGTTCGTCCTCACAATAAATTTCAAGGTTTTCGCACCCTTTGAAGGCGTCGCGTTCGATTATTTCCACGCTTTTGGGAATATAAATTTCGTGTAGATGAAGGCTGTTCATAAACGCTTCTTTTTTGATACAGGTGACGGTATCTGGCACGACAAACTTTCTAAATCTCGTCTGATTTGCCATGCGCCTTTCGGGGATTTCCGACCCAAAATTATATCGGTTAGCCATAAATTTAACTTCCTGAACTTATCTTCGTTCACATTATAATATTTATTGTGCCCATTTTCAAGTGCGTAAGCCTATATTTTTACCCGTATGGGCTTTGCTTTCGTCGGTTTGAAATCCAAAATGTATTTGAGCATAGCAAGCTCGCTATGTACTTTGCGATAGTAATCGCTGTGAATATATTGCAAAGTTTGATTATTTCCTTTTATTACATCCTCGGCTTTATGCGGTACGGGGAGGGGTTGAAGCTGAGAAAAGCTGTCGAGAGGCGATAAAACGGCATAGGTTTGTTCCGTCAGATATTCTTTTGCGATACTTTTGAAATTTGCAAACGAGCATTTGTACGTGGGGATTTGCACGAAGAAATATTTCTTTTCTTCGTCAACGTAATTGCAGAGATCCGCCAAAATGCGCAGTTCTTTTTCAAGCCGTTTTTGCGTTTTGTTTTTAAGCTTTTCCGCAATTGCCGACATTTCTTGATAGAGCGGCATTATTCGAATGGTTTTTTGAACCTCATCAAGCACATCCGGTGAAACGCCGTCGTCTATTTCCGCCATGTGATAGAGGGAAAATACCTCGTGCGAGGTGCAGGAAAATATTATTTTGCCGTTTGAATAAAGGGTCAAATTTTCGAGGAAAACAGTGCAGAGGACTAAATTTCCGGAGTAACTTTCATCTTCGCCGAATATGCACTCGAGATTTTCTTCGACGATATGAGCTTTTAAAGGCTCGGTCAGATTAAATAAATAAAGCGTGCCGCGCATTGCGTGCTCGCCGTTTTCGCTCTTTTGGGAAATAAAGGCGGGGATAATATCCTCATACTTTGTGCCGTAGAGGTCGTTTATATCTTTAAGCCCGTATTCCCGCGCGCCGAGAAATTCGGCCTTGTCGCTGACGGCAAGCAATTTTAGGGCAACGCATTTTTTTACTTCATTAAATTCCTCATAAAGGGGAATATCCTCGAAAAACATTGTAAATTTCCCGTAAATTTTTTATGAAATAATTATAGCGCATTTTTTCCGCGGGCGCAAGCGGCGCGAAGGGTGAGTTGGGGAATTCCCAATTCAACGGCTTTATTTTTGTGCACTTCTATGATAAAATAATGAATATGGGTTGGTTTAATTATTACGGGTTGATTGCGGTTGCAATCATCACGATACCGAATATCGTCAGCGCGGTAGTCGATAAAGCCGCGTTTGAAAATCGATTTAACAATAAGGTCATACTTGTGTTGGAGCAAATCGGGCGCTATGGCTGTATGGCATTTATGATTTTCAATATCCCATACACATACTTCGATTTTTGGTTCGATTCCTCCCTCATTGTTTACCTGTCTGCCAATGGAGCGTTGCTTGTTCTGTATCTTTTGGGTTGGATTCTTTACCGAAAGGGGCGCGGCAGAGTAAAAATGCTTTGGCTCTCCATAACGCCACGGTGATTTTTATGTTCAGCGGTATTATGGCGCTGTCGATTCCGCTTGTATTGTGTTCAGTTATTTTCGGGATTGGGCATATCACTATCAATTATATGAATATAGATTTATAAAACAATTTAGCGGAATACAAGGAAGACGAGGGTGGTTTGCCCTCGCTTTTTACAATAAAAAGAACGCAAGCCGAAATAGTTCAACTTACGTTCTGAGTGGTGCGGATAACAGGAGTTGAACCTGCACGGTCGCCCACAGGAACCTGAAACCTGCGCGTCTGCCAATTCCGCCATATCCGCAAAATCATTGCAATTATAATAAATAATTTTGTCTCTGTCAAGCAAATTTCATTTTGCATTTACGCTTAATTTCAATTGCGCCTTTATTTTTACGCATGTGTGAAATTATCAAAAATTTCGACAAATTCTCAAAAAATTTTCTTCGGCCCAAATTGCCCTCTTAATGTTGCCCGCACCGTATATTTTTGCTATAATGTGTGATGATAAATAATGTATTATTTATATTGCGAAATATGTTTTAAAGGAGTTATAAATGCAGTTCAAATTTACTTACGGTGTTTGTGACAGCGTAGAAAAACTCGAGGCGGAGCTCAAGAGAGTCAGAAAAGCTCAGGAAATCTACGCCTCGTTTTCGCAAGAGCAGGTCGATAAAATATTTTTGGCCTGTGCGTCGGCCGCCGACAAGGCGAGGATCTCCCTTGCAAAGCTCGCAGTAAGCGAAACGGGAATGGGGGTTGTCGAAGATAAGGTCATCAAAAATCATTACGCGGCGGAATATATCTACAACAAGTACAGATTTACCAAAACCTGCGGAGTGATAGAGGAGGACAAATCCTACGGCATAAAGAAAATAGCCGAGCCCATAGGCGTGATAAGCGCGGTTATTCCCACTACGAATCCGACCTCGACGGCGATTTTCAAGACGTTATTGTGCCTTAAAACGCGAAACGGCTGCATTATCAGCCCTCATCCCCGCGCAAGGCTTTCTACGATCGCCGCGGCAAAAGTCGTTTACGAAGCGGCGGTAGAAGCGGGCGCGCCCGAAGGGATAATCAGCTGGATCGATATCCCCTCGCTTGAGATGACAAATTACGTCATGGCCAACTCAGATACTATATTGGCGACGGGCGGCCCCGGCATGGTGCGCGCGGCGTACTCGAGCGGCAAACCCGCTATAGGCGTGGGCGCGGGAAATACGCCTGCGATCATCGACGAAAGCGCGGATATTTTGCTTGCCGTCAATTCTGTAATCCACTCCAAGACATTCGATAACGGAATGATCTGTGCTTCGGAGCAATCAGTCATCGTAAGTGAAAAAATTTACGACGAAGTTAAAGAGGAGTTTGAAAAGAGGGGTTGTTATTTCCTCAAGGGCGAGGAGCTGGACAAAGTAAGAAAGACCATAATAATAAACGGCGCGCTAAACGCAAAGATAGTGGGGCAGTCCGCGCATACGATAGCCGCACTCTCCGGCGTGGAAGTGCCCGAAAGCGCAAAAATACTCATCGGCGAGGTGCAATCCGTAGAGCTTTCCGAAGAGTTTGCGCACGAGAAGCTTTCCCCCGTGCTCGCGATGTACAAGGCGGCTTCGTTTGAGGACGCAGTGGCAAAGGCCGAAAAACTTATCGCGGACGGCGGGCTGGGGCATACTTCATCAATATATTTAAATCCCGTAACTTCGCACGAAAAGCTCGATTATTTCCAGAGCAGGATGAAGACGTGCAGGATATTGGTCAATACGCCTTCCTCACACGGCGGCATAGGCGATTTGTACAATTTCAAACTTGCGCCGTCGCTGACGCTCGGTTGCGGCTCCTGGGGCGGCAATTCGGTTTCGGAAAACGTAAGCGTAAAACATCTTCTCAATATCAAGACCGTAGCGGAAAGGAGAGAAAATATGTTGTGGTTCAGGACCCCGCAGAAGGTATATTTAAAAAGAGGCTGCCTGCCCGTCGCGCTTGACGAGCTTAAAACGGTAATGGGCAAGAAGCGGGCATTTATCGTAACCGACAGCTTCCTCTACAAAAACGGATTTACCAAGTGCATAACCGACAAACTCGACGAGCTGGGTATTCAGCACACGACTTTTTCCGACGTCGAGCCCGACCCCACGCTTGCGTGCGCAAAGGCCGGCGCGGAACAGATGAAAACATTCGAGCCCGACGCTATAATCGCGCTCGGCGGCGGTTCGGCTATGGACGCGGCAAAGATCATGTGGGTGCTTTATGAACACCCCGAAGCGGACTTTATGGATATGGCGATGCGCTTTATCGATATAAGAAAGCGCATTTACACCTTCCCCAAAATGGGAGAAAAGGCATATTTCATCGCAATTCCCACTTCGGCGGGCACGGGTTCTGAAGTTACGCCTTTCGCGGTCATAACAGACGAAAAGTCGGGCGTTAAATATCCGCTTGCCGACTATGAATTGCTCCCCAACATGGCGATAATCGATACCGATTTGCATATGTCCGCACCAAAAGGCCTCACTGCGGCCTCGGGCATAGACGCGGTTACGCACGCGCTTGAGGCTATTGCTTCCATGATGGCGACCGATTATACAGACGGGCTTGCAAAACAGGCGTTGAAAGTCATATTCGAATATCTTCCCCGCGCATACGACAACGGCGCGGCCGATTACGAGGCGAGGGAGAAAATGGCCAACGCGGCCACTATGGCGGGCATGGCCTTTGCAAACGCGTTCCTAGGGGTTTGCCATTCCATGGCGCATAAGTTAGGCGCGTTCTATCACCTGCCGCACGGAGTTGCAAACGCGTTGCTCATAAACGAAGTCTTGCGTTTCAACGCCGCTGAAGCGCCCGCAAAGATGGGCACGTTCAGCCAATACGCATATCCTCACACGCTGGAAAGATACGCCGAAGTAGCCGACTACCTCGGTTTGGGCGGAAAGGACGATAAGGAAAAGCTTGAAAATCTTATAAACGCGGTTGAAGCCCTCAAAGAAAGAGTAGGCATCAAAAAATCCATTAAGGAATACGGCGTGGACGAAAAGGAATTTTTGGAGCGCCTCGACGAGATGGTGGAGCAGGCCTTCGACGACCAGTGCACTGGCGCAAATCCCCGCTATCCTTTAATGAGCGAAATCAAGCAGATGTATCTCAACGCATATTACGGCGAAAACAAATAAGGGAGAAATAATATGACAACCAAGAAATTTATCAAAACTCATCCCGGCAAGGAGCTTTACGTCAGCGACGAGGGGTTTGTCAAGCTCTTCGGCGACAGCTACACAAAGGCCGACATACTCAACGAGGCGTTAAATCAGGCGAGAGTGGAGGAAACCGACCTCAACATTCCCAAAATCAAGGCCATAGAGGTCGTTGACGGGAAGTGGTCGATAGTAATGGATTATATAAAGGGCACTACGCTTTCGGAGCTTATGGCGAAAAATCCCGAAAAAGAGGACGAATATCTGGATTTGTTCGTCGATTTACAGCGCACGGTTCTTTCCAAACGCGTGCCCATGCTCAATAAACTTAAAGACAAGATGAACGCCAGAATAAGCGCGGCAAAGCTCGACGCGACTACGAGATACGATTTGCACACCCGCCTCGATTCCCTGCCCAAACACTACAATCTCTGCCACGGTGATTTCCACCCGAGCAATATCCTGATAACCGACGACGGCACGCCTTATATTATAGATTGGGCGCACGCTACCCAGGGCAACGCCTCCGCGGACGTGGCTACGACGTATCTTCTCTTTTACCTCGACGGGAAGGAGAAATTGGCCGAAAAATATTTGCATGTTTACTGCAAAAAGAGCGATACGGCCATTCAGTACGTACAGAAATGGATACCTATAGTCGCCGCCTCGCGCCTGACCAAGGCCAAGGAAAACGAGGACGCGTTTTTGAGGAAATGGATAGGAGTGGTGGACTATCAATAATTTAAACCGTATTTTCAGCCGCAGAAAAACATTCTGCGGCTGAAAATGGTAATTATGTCCCCCGAAATGTTAATTTTTTTAAGTTATTTTCGTTTTCGGTCTTGATAAATTTCAACCTTTATGTTAAAATATGTAAGGTGCATATGACTGAGCGCGAAAATCTTATATTATTTCATAAAGGTTGTCACGCCGAAGCATATAATTATTTCGGATGCCACAGCTTGGGCGGTGATGATTATGTGTTCAGGGTGTGGGCTCCGCACGCGGTTTCGGTCAGCGTAGTAGGCGATTTCAACAGTTGGGATAAATGTGCATGCGTTATGGACAGGCTTTCCGACGGAGAAAGCTTCGAGGGCCGCGCACGCGCAACGGAGGGAGATAAATATTCCTTTCTGATCACCACTTTTGAAGGAAGGGAAATTTTAAAGTGCGATCCTTACGCGTTCCGCTCAGATTTCCCTAAATCCAAATACTCGGTAATTTGTACCGATTTGACAGATAATTATTGGCTTCCCGCCGAAACGGGAGAGCGGCCCGTAAACATTTTCGAGGTCAACCTGCTGTCCTGGAAGAGGCATAAAGACGGCTCCTATTACAGCTTTGCGGAGCTTGAGCGCACTCTCGTCCCGTATGTCAGAAATATGGGTTATACGCATGTGGAGTTCATGCCCGTAACCGAGTATCCTTACGACGGGTCTTGGGGCTATCAGGTGACGGGATATTTCAGCGTAACGGCGAGGTTGGGCTCTCCCAAGGAGTTTGCAAGCCTTGTTACGGCTTTCCATAATAACGGAATACGCGTCATTATGGATTGGGTGCCGGCGCATTTCCCCAAGGATGACTTCGCGCTTTACGAGTTCGACGGCCAGCCGCTTTACGAGTGCCCGCTTTGGGACGACATGGAGCACAGCGGTTGGGGAACGCGGAAATTCGATTTTTCGAGGGGAGGAGTATCCAGCTTTTTACTTTCCTCCGCGCATTATTTTTTGAAGAAGTTCGCTATAGACGGGCTAAGGGTAGACGCGGTTGCCGCGATGCTTTACCTCGATTACGATAAAAACTTCGGCGAGTGGACTCCCAATATTTACGGCGATAACAGAAATTTAGAGGCCATTGAGTTTATCAAAAAATTCAATACGCTCGTAAAAGAGGATTTCGGCAGCGCGATAACGGTGGCCGAGGAATCGACGGCGTACCCCAAAGTGACCGCGCCCGTAAACGAAGGCGGGCTGGGGTTCGATTATAAATGGAATATGGGCTGGATGAACGACGTCTTGTTTTATTGCAGGCAGGACCCGCTCTATCGCCATTATCATCATCAGAAAATCACGTTTTCCATGATGTATTCATTTAACGAGAGATACGTTCTGCCTTTATCGCACGACGAGGTCGTACACGTTAAGGGCTCGATCGTAAATAAAATGCCCGGGAGCTACGAGGATAAATTCGCGTCCGAAAGGTTGCTTCTCGGCTTTATGTATGCGCACCCCGGCAAAAAGCTCAATTTTATGGGTTACGAAATCGCCCAATTTGCCGAGTGGGATTACAGGAAGGGCATAGATTATTTCCTTAAAGAATACGAAAAGCACCGCAAAATGCGCGTGTATGTCAAAGCGCTGAACAAGATATACCGGAATTTTAAGCAACTTTACGAAGTCGAAAACGATTGGAAGGGGTTCGAGTGGCTTGTGGTTGACGACGTCATAAACAACGTGCTCGCCTTTAACCGCTACGATAACGAGGGCAATTGCCTTCTGGCAGTTTTCAATTTTTCGGGAATAGAACAGCGCAATTACCGCTTCGGCCAGCATGCCGGCAAGTACAGGAGGGTTTTCTGCTCCGACGACACGGCTTACGGCGGGGACGGGACGCTTAAAAAGCGCGTTTTCAATACGAAAAAACGGGGAAGTCACGGCAAAGAATATTCGCTGACAATGGATATTCCCAAGCTGTCTTGCCTGTATTTTATAAAAGAAAAATAATTTTTGGGGGATTTTAGCGATGCTAAGAAAAAAGGAATGTGTTGCAATGTTGC
>CANREQ010000007.1 GCA_947629695.1 uncultured Clostridia bacterium
GGATCTCGGTAGTTATATCCCTCGCGCTCGCCTGTATTCTCGCGCTCGCCTGCCTGACAAGCGGCGGAACGGCAACGCGCCTCGTTCAAGTAAATTTGCGCGCTCTTTCGGGCGGCGGTCTGTGGGCGGACGCCCTCGGACAATCCCTGCTGGCGCTCTCCCTTGCGGGCGGGGTCATGCCTGCGCTTGCCGGAGCCTTCCCGGGCGGCGTTTCAACCCGCCGGGCGGCCGCGCTGATAATATGCGCAAACCTCGCGGGGTGCGTTCTGTACTCCGTGTGCGCGCTTTCCTTTGCCCTTCCCGTTGAGGAAGAGGGCGGAATAACCCTCGCCGTGAATCTATATCCGCGCATAATTTATTGCGCCTTCGGCGGCGGGGCGGGGATATTCGGGACATTGTTTTTCTTATCCCTCACCCTCACGGCCGTGCAATCCGCCTGCTCGCTGTTCGCGCCCGCCCTTTCGCGCGGCCGCCGCACCCTGCGCGCCGCTTGCCTTTCCGCCCTCGCGTTCGCACTCATGCCGCTATTCCTCTCCGACGGCGGAGAGGTCCTCGCGGCGGTTGACAGAATGGCTTGCTCCGTAAACGCCGTGCTTCTGGCCTTTTTTGAAAGTCTCGCGCTCGCCCTCCCGCCCGCGCGCATCAAAGGCCACCGCTTTGCCCTTCTTTGGGCGGCGGCCCTCTTTCGCGCCCTTTGCCTGGGCGCGTTTGCTCTCTTTTCCCTCTGCGGGGCGCGCTTTGCCTCCTTTACGGCCGCCGCACGACTGTCCGCATATCTATCCTTTGCCGCCGTAATTTCACCCCTCTTGTTCTCCGCCGCCCGCCTTCTTCCCCGCCTCTGGGGGAAAGCGGCCCAGCCGCGGGATATTTCAAACAGTCATAAAAATTTATGACAATTTCCCATGTTTTAATTGACAAAGCCGTGCGCGCGTTATATAATCTACGTGACTTGAGCGGGTGCGCAGGTGCGCCCGCGCGGGAAAGTTTACGCGAGAGAGAATCATGATAACAACCGTTATACTCATCATATACGCGGTGTGCGTGCTCATATGCCTTGTTTGGTATACCCCCAAGCTCAGACAGCTTGCCTATCGCAAACACAGGATAGAGCATAAAACCGCCGCAAAAAAAAGAAAAATATCGGTTATAGTGCCCGCCCGCAACGAAAGCGGAATAGTGGGCGATCTCTTCTCGTCAATAGCCGAACAGGATTACGACAAGGCGTATTTTACGGTGAACGTCGTCGTTGACAGCGAGGACGACCCCACCGTGGAGATGGCGGCAAACTACGGGTACAAGGTGTTTGTCGTAAAGGACCAGAAATGCAAGGGCGACGCGCTCGACGGATATTTCAAGGCGGAGGACGAGGCCGCGCTCGACGCCTTCGACGCATTTGTCATAGTGGACGCGGACGCAGTGCTCACCCACAATTACGTATCGGAGCTGAATAACGCGTTGGAGTACGACGCGGACATCTTCCTCTCCCGCAAGCACATAAAGAATTTTTACGGCGACAGGCGGGACAGGACGGTTTTCACGGATTGCTCCGCTTTGACATACGCCCAGCTGGACGATTTGGGCAATATCTACCGCTCGGATAACAATATGCCGCTCAACATGTGCGGGCAGGGCATGATGGTACGGCGCAAGGTAATAAAAGAGCTCGGCGGCTGGCCGTACAGAACGCTCACCGAGGATTACGAGATGCGCATGGATTGTTATCTCAAGGGCTTTACCTCGCTGTACTACCCCTATGCCGTGATCTGCACCGAAGAGCCGCTTGGACACGGCGAAAACTTCCGCAGGCGGCTTCGCTGGCTGACGGGATATTCGGAGTGCGACAGGATGTATAAAAAGAAGGTCAGGGAGAACGCCAAAGCGCGCGGCGGTTTCAACGCGGGGGAGCGGGAGTTTTTCCACGGGTTGGACCCCGCCATAGCCTTTCTTGTGTTTACCGCTCTGGCCGTCCTCGCGGGGGTTGGCTTGAGCGTTTACGGCGGGATCACCGGCGCGTTCGGCTGGTTATATCCTTTGCTTGCGCTGATAATCGCGCCCATCGCGTTGACGTACTCGGTGTTGCTTATATACGCCGTCCTGTGCATAACTTCCATGGCGGACGCGTTTGAAAATATCCCCTTGCGCGAAAAGATCGCGGTGGTCTTGTACGAGCCGTTTTTCGCGCTGGAGTATGTTCCCATTTTCATTGCGAGCAAATTCAAGGCCAAATACGGCTGGGATTGGAAGCCCACGCGGCACATACGCTATAAGGGCGGCCTGCACAAAAAGGAAAAGGACGAACCCCCTCAGCCGCCCGAGGGCGACAGCGAAGCGGAGATCGCGGAATTGCAGTAATTTATAAATTGCGATAAAATCATAAAAAATTCAAAGCGCGCCCGCGCGACATAAAGTCGCGCGGGCGCGCTATCGTTATCCGGATTGCGAAAAATATTTTAAGTCAATTGCGGGAAAGGTATGTAAGCGGCATATTATAGGCGCTTTCGTAGCACTCTTTCCAGCTCTCTTCCGCACGGGCGCGCATTTTTTCCGCGCGCTCCTTTTTGGGAAGGCCCTCGTCCGGCATTATCGCGGGCAGGATGTGTATCCTAAGCTTTCTTATATGCCCCTTTTTACTGCGCTTGAAGGTGCAAAAGAGGGGAACGACGGGAACGCCGAATTTGACTGCGTAGGTGAAAACGCCCTCCTTCATGGGGCGGGGCTTGGGGTAGTTTATCCACATCGCCTTTTCCGCATAGAAGTTGATTATTTTGCCCTTGCCGAGGAGCCTTTGCATCTCCTTTATGAGGTTTTTGGTGGCCGTATAGTTGGCGCTGAACGGCAACATGCCCCCGTGGCGTATGACGTGGCCGCCGAATCCGCCCTTGTTATTCCTTTCGGTCATCGTGTGGAAGGAGCGGAAATAACCCACGGCGTGCCGCACAAACAGGGTGTCGAGAAAGTTTATGTGATTGCAGACGCACAGCGCACCCTTGCCCTTTACGGCTTTGAGATTTTCACGGCCGACAACCTTTGCGCCGAACGCGCACTTTAATAGAATGGGGGAAAATAACTGTAAAAATACACGCCAAAAGCCGTTTATGATAGTTTCCGGGAATTTTTTTCTGTACGCAAAATGCTCGTCGGGCATCTTCCAATTGTCGCCCGACGGTATGTATTCATAGTCGAATTTCCCGTGTTTTTCCAAGGCGGCCTGAATCAGTTCGTGCTTTTCCGCCGCCGTCCGCTTTTTTTTGACCTTTTCGCGTTGCATATTGTTACCGTTATGATTTTAACAGAGCGCACGGCGTGTTGTCAAGGGAATTGAGGCCGTCGCCTTAATCCCCTCAGTCTGCTACGCAGACAGCTCCCCCTATTATTAGAGGGAGCCAAGGGGCACTGTCCTGCCCCACCGTCGTCCACCTTCGGTCGTCACCCTGAGCGGAGCATAGCGGAGTCGAATGGGTCCCCCTGTCCTAAGTGATAATGCTGTTTCAACATTACTCACCAAGACCACGAGGGAGATTCCTCCACTCAATCGAGTGCTTCGCACTCTCAATCGGTTTGTGAAAATATTTTTGCCGAGGCAAAAGTATTTTTTGCAAAGCGTCGGGCTTGTGCCCTCGCGCGGAATGACGGCGCTTTAAATTGCGGGAGCTGATATTACGAAGTGAGTAAACGCATAGAAGCGAGCAAGACAAGGAAGGCGAGCACCGACTGCAGGGAGTGTACATAGACGTACACGACCAAAGCGGCGCGGAGCCTGACACAGTATTGCGACGCTTATATGCGTTTAGCGGTAGCAGTGCGAAGGAGGGCGGCGGAGAAAATACTCCGCCGCCCTCCTTCGCACAAAAAAGCGCGGGCGTTCCGCCCGCGTTTTTTTACTTACTACCCGTGGAACCAAACCCCCCGGCCCCACGCACAGTATCCGACAACTCTTCCGCTTCGCCGTAAACCGCCTTTAAGTAGGGCGTTATCACCATTTGCGCAATTCGCTCTCCATCGGCGACCTTCTGCGCCGCGGCCGAGTGATTGTGCAGGGCGACCATGATCTCCCCGCGGTAATCGCTGTCAACCACGCCCACCTTGTTAGCGGGCGCCAATCCCTTTTTGGACGCGAGGCCGCTCCTCGCGTAGATCAAGCCGGCGTAGCCTTCGGGTATCTCCATGACCAGCCCCGTAGGTATCATCGCCGTCTCGTGCGGGGCAATTTCCACCTCGCCCGGAAGGCATGCGTAGAGGTCCGCCCCGGCCGCAAACTCACTGCCGTAGGCGGGCAACCGCGCGCCCTGCCTGATTTTTTTCACATTTACTCTTTCGGTTAAAATGCCCATGCCGTTCTCCTTGCGTTATACCACGCTCTCCCCGTCCCAAAGCACCACGTCGTCGCTTTCGAGCGATTGCCTGACGAGTATCGTGCGCTGGTTGGAAGAGCCCTTGAATTTGAGGTTAAGATCCTTTAACGACTCCTCGAATCGCCCGTCCACCAACACGTCGAGGGTGTTGAGTATATCCATTACGTCGTTGAAGTCGCCCTGCTTGCCCGTGAGCAAATCGCTTTCGTAATTATAGCCCGTGAAGCACCAGAAGGACTTATCCGGATAGGCCGCGCGCAGTCTCTTCATGAACGGCGCCAAAACCTTTGCGTTTTCGGGCTCGAAGGGGTCGCCGCCGAGCAGGGTAAACCCGCTTATATAGTCGGGCTCGAGCGATTTGATTATCTCGTCCTCCACCTCTTTCGTGAAGGGCTCGCCATAGGAAAAATCCCACGTTTCGGGATTGAAACAGCCCTTGCAGTGGTTGCGGCATCCGCTGACGTACAGCGAGGTGCGCACCCCCGGGCCGTTGGATATATCATACCGTTTTATTGTCGCGTAATTCATAACTTTCCCCTCAAAATCAGCGTTTTATATGCGTTTCCCTTTCAAAAAACCGCGCCGCTTTGCACTTTGCGCAAAGCGGCGCGCCGTAATCAGCAAATTATAAGTGAAGCACTCTCGCCTTGATTTCCTTGGTCTTGCCGACGTTCCAGAAATTTTCGCCGAGGTATCCGCAAGTGCGGCGCGTTACGTTCATCTTGCGCTGGTCCTTGTTGTGGCAGACGGGGCACTCCCATTCGTTGTCGTCGTTTATAATTATCTCGCCGTCGAAGCCGCAGACATGGCAGTAATCGGATTTGGTGTTGAACTCCGCATATTGGATATTGTCGTAAATGTACTTGACGACCGTCTCCAAAGCGGGGAGATTGTTGCGCATATTGGGGATTTCAACATAGGAGATAGCTCCGCCCGAAGATATCTGCTGGAATTGACTCTCGAACTTGAATTTTGAGAACGCGTCAATCTTCTCGCGCACGTCAACGTGATAGCTGTTGGTGTAATATCCCTTGTCCGTTACGTCCTTTATCGTGCCGAACCTCGCCTTGTCTATGCGGGCGAAGCGATAGCACAGCGACTCCGCAGGGGTGCCGTAAAGGCCGAAGCCGAGGCCCGTCTCCTTCTTCCACTTCTCGCAGTGCTCGCGCAAGGTTTTCATGACCTTGACCGCAAACTCCTGCCCTTCGGGAGTGGTGTGCGATACGCCTTTGACGAGCTTGGTCACCTCATACAGCCCTATATATCCCAAAGATATTGTGGAGTAGCCGTCCATGAGATATTTATCTATCTTCTCGCCCTTTCCAAGCCTTGCGATCGCGCCGTACTGCCAATGAACGGGGGATACGTCCGAAAGCGTCCCCATAAGCGCGTTGTGGCGGCACATCAGCGCGTCGTAGCAAAGCTGCAACCTATCCTCCAAAATCTCCCAGAATTTCTTCTCGTCGCCCTTTGCGAGTATGCCGCATTGGGGAAGATTTATGGAGACTACGCCCTGGTTGAATCTGCCCTCGAATTTATACTGCCCGTTTTCGTCCTTCCAGGGAGCGAGGAAGGAGCGGCAGCCCATGGGCGAGAACACGTTGCCCTCGTAATTTTCGCGCATTTTCTTGGCCGAAATATAGTCGGGATAGAGGCGCTTTGAAGAGCATTTTACGGCGAGCTTGGTGAGATAATCGTACTTGCCGCCCTTGAGGCAGTTGTTCTCGTCGAGCACGTAAATGAGCTTGGGGAACGCGGGGGTGACGTAAACGCCCACCTCGTTCTTTATGCCCTGGTAGCGCTGTTTCAATATCTCCTCTATTATCATCGCGTTTTCTTCTATATACTCGTCCTTGTCGTCGAGGTATAAAAAGAGCGTGACGAAGGGCGATTGCCCGTTGGTGGTCATCAGGGTGTTTATCTGATACTGTATGGTCTGTACGCCCGCCTTAAGCTCATCCATAAGGCGCATGTGCACGATTTTATCCTTTTCCTCCGCGCTGAGCGTATCGCCGAACTCCTCGTCGCACTGGTGCATGTACTTTTCCTTGGTGCGGCGCAGATATTTGCCGAGGTGCGCCACGTTCACAGACTGCCCGCCGTACTGCGAGGAGGCGACGGAGGCTATTATCTGCGTGACTATCGTGCAGGCGACCTGGAAAGATTTGGGACTTTCTATCATCTTGCCGTTCATGACCGTGCCGTTTTCAAGCATGTCCTTGATATTCACGAGGCAGCAGTTGAAAATGGGCTGGAGGAAATAATCGGCGTCGTGGAAGTGGATCGCGCCCTCGTCGTGAGCCTTGGAAATGTATTCGGGAAGAAGGATCCTGCGGGTGAGGTCCTTCGATACTTCGCCCGCGATGAGATCGCGCTGGGTGGAAGCCGTGCGGGCGTTCTTGTTGGAATTTTCCTCCATTACGTCCTTATTGGCGTTGCGGATGAGCGAGAGTATGCTTTCGTCCGTGGTGTTCGCCTTTCTGACCAAAGCGCGCTCGTAACGGTAGAGTATATAAGCCTTCATGAGCTGGAATTTCTGCAGCCCCATCAGCTTTTCCTCTACCATATCCTGTATATCTTCCACGAGCAACCTGCTCTTGTGCATAGAGGCTATTTCGTCAACTATAGCCTCTATCTGATCTTCGGAGACCCTCTCCTTTTCATCGACGGCCACATTGGCCTTTTCGATCGCCTTTACGATCTTGCTTCTGTCGAAATCAACGGTCGTGCCGTCTCTCTTGATAACTTTCATTTTCCACTTCCCATAAAATCTTTCGTGTGAAACCGCAAAATCGCGGAACACCTTTAATATAGCACACATATTGTTGTTTGTCAATAGCAATAATACAATATGTTGTACATTTTTTTAAAATAACTTGCCGGTGCGGCCGCAGAGGGGGAAATTTGCCCCGCTTTGGACGCAACGGAATAAATTATATGCGCCCCGAGAGCCAAAGTCAAGCGTTGTCACACAATATCTTGTGAATTTTTTCGCCGAATTATCTATATATTGGACAAAATTCCGCAAATCCGCACAAAATCCAAACAAAATAAGGCAAATTATATAAAAACGCCCGCGCAACCTCAAAACAGAGGTTGCGCGGGCGCCGTTTTTATCACATGAAATCTATCAGACCGGATATATCAAGCTTCCACTCTCTGGCGGAGCGTTCGCGGTGCTTCCGGTTTGCCTCACCCAGCGCGGCGCGGTATTCCGCGTAACTGCATCCGTTGACCTTTATGAAGTGCTCGCAAGCCTGTTTTTCTCTCCCTTTAAGGCTCGTGAGCCCGATGTGTATCACCTCGTGGCAGGCGGGGCAGACGGCGATTATTCCCGCCAGCTTTTGCACCCCGTTTTCGTCGTCGTACTCCCACACTTCGTGCGCTTCGAGGCGGGCGGACGGCGCGCCGCATATCATACATTTCCCGCCCGCGCGCGCATACGCGGTTTTTCTTATTTTATCCCACGCGCCCGGCGGCAAAATACTGCGCAGGTTGGAATACCAACAGCTGTCCGGCACGAGCCCGAATTGCAACTTGTATTCTCTTTGCTCTTTCCCGCTCATACTCCGCCTCCCAAATAAATTGCCAAAGCCGCGTCGATTTTCTCCGAGGTCGCGCCCGAATAATTTATGACGGCCGTGCCCCCGCACCCGTCCCTCGGCGCGATGAGATAATCGGAAAGGCACTTTATGCGCACCCCCGCCCTCTTTGCGGCGGCTTTTATCTCCCCGTCGGAGGCGGAATCGGGCAGGCGCAATGTCAGGTGCAATCCCCCGCCCGTCTCTATCACCTCCTTGCGGCATGTGAGCATATCCACCGCGGAGAGCAATTTTTTTCTCACTCCGCGATAATAGTTTTTCATCCTGTTGACGTGCCGCTCGAAGTACCCGCCGTCGAGCATCTGGGCAAGCGTTTTCTGCTCGAATAGAGGAACGGAATTGGCCGCGCCGCCGAAGAGCGCGCAAAAGCGGTCGTACAGCGCGGGCGGGAGCGCCATATACCCCATTCTCATCGAGGGTGCGAGCGTCTTTGAAAAGGTGTTTATGTATATCACCCTGTCGCCGTTCATGCCGAGCATGGTCTGCAAGGGCTTGCCGAAGAGCCTGTATTCGCTGTCGTAATCGTCCTCTATTATGTACGCGCCGCGGCTTTCCGCCCAATTCAACAGGCGCGCCCTGTTCGCGGCGGGCATTATCGCGCCCGTCGGATATTGGTGGGAAGGCGAGATGTGCAACGCGCACGCGCCGGTCTTTTCCACTTCCCCGCAGTCCGCGCCGCTTTCGCCCACGGATATGGGAAGGCAACGCGCGCCGTTCAGCGCATACGTGCGGGAGACAGAGCCGTACCCGGGATTTTCCACCGCGTATTCCCTCTCCCTGCCGAGAAGCTGTACTATCGTGCCGTACAGATTTTCCGCGCCAGAGCCGATGACAATACAGCGCGGGTCCACGCTCACCCCGCGGGAGCGGTACAGATAGGCGGCTATCGAACTTTTAAGGGCAAAGTCACCATCCGCGGGCACGCGCGCAAGTAAGTGTTCTCCCTCTTCCGAAAGGGTGCGCCGCATGAGCTTTGCCCAGACCGAAAAGGGAAACAGCTCCGCCGGAGCCACGCCCGTGACCAGATCGAGCGTATATCCCCCTCTATCCTCACGCCCGCCGTACGCGCTGTCCGTCCCCTGCGGCATGCGCCCGCTTTCCTCCGCACCCGAAAAAGACGACGGACGGCCTACGTCCACATCCGCGACGAAATACCCCTTCCTTTCGGCGGAGGTTACGTACCCTTCCGCGAGCAACTGCTCATACGCCGTCTGCACGGTGATTACGCTCACCCCGAGGTGCGCCGCGAGGGCGCGCTTGCCCGGCAGCTTTTCGCCGCATTTAAGCCGCCCCTTCAAGATATCTTCGCGGATACGGCGGTATAAGTCGTAATATTTATTTTTTTCGGATAACTCGTAGGTCAGCATACAATTCAAACGCCTTTCTGGTATTATAAAATTATATTGTTTTGGTTATTTCAATAATATCAAATTTATTTATAATAGTCAACGAAATCAAAGGGCAAAAGGAGTTTATTATGAGCGTAAATCAAAAAACCAAAGACAAAATATACTTTTCGGCAAAATGGATAGCCTGCGTGGCGATGCTGACGGCTCTCGTTGTGGTTTTGGGATATATCCCCGGCATACCCATACTTACGGGGAAAATATATTGGTGCGACTTCGCCATCTTCATGGCGGCATATCTTCTCGACCCGTTGGGCGCGACAATAGTAGGCGGGATAGGCTCTTCCTTTTTCGATTTGTTCGGCATAAACGGAACGGCATATAACGCAATACCCTCGCTGATTATCCACGGCTTGCAGGGGCTTACCGCTTCTTTTATATTTATGCTGTTAAAAAAGCTGTTCTGCAAAGGCGGGGGCAATTTGAAAGAGGGAATAATTGCCGCAATTTCCTCTGTTTTGCCCGCACTGATTGTGATTTTCGGTTACTTTGTCAAGCGCATTACGTGGGAAGCCAAGCCCGCCGCCGTAGCTTTTTTGAAGATGCCCGCAAACGTTTTGCAGGAAGTAATAGGCATAGCCGTGGCGATAATAATCTGCTATGCGTGCAGACTTAAAGTGCAATTACAAAAAGCCCGCTTAATCCCCGCCTTAAAGACAACAACCGAAACGGAAAATAAAGAGAACCCCTCACACTCCAAGCAAGAAAATTAACGCAAAATAATTGCAAGGGGCGGAGCGCAAAATTTTGCGCTCCGCCCTTATTTTTTGGTTATCCGCCGCATATTACGGGGTCTACTGCAATTTTTCGGCGATTTTATATAAAAATTCCCTGCTCTCGCACTTGTGTGGAGTTACGCCCTCTTTTTTGAAGAGGGGAACCAAATCGCCCGTCATAAATCCCTCTTCTATGGTCGTTACCGTCGCCCTTTCGAGCCGCTTTGCAAACGCGGTGAGTTCGGGGATATCGTCCAGCTCCCCTCTCTTGGCAAGCGCGCCCGTCCACGCCCATATGGTCGCGACGGAGTTGGTGGAAGTCTCCTCGCCCTTTTGCCACTTGTAGTAGTGCCGCGTGACCGTGCCGTGCGCCGCCTCGAACTCGTATTTTTTATCGGGGGAGACGAGCACGGAGCTCATCATTCCCAGCGAGCCGTACGCCGTGGCGACCATGTCGCTCATCACGTCTCCGTCGTAGTTTTTGCACGCCCACAGCACGCCGCCGTCGCTCCTCACGATGCGCGCCACAACGTCGTCTATCAGCGTGTACATATAATAAATGCCGGCGGCCTCGAATTTATCCTTGAACTCCTCCTCATAAATTTGCGCGAAAATGTCCTTGAAACGGTGGTCGTATGTCTTGGAGATAGTGTCCTTCGCGCCCAGCCATACGGGCAAATTATTTTCCAGCGCGTAGGCAAAGCAACTGCGCGCAAAGGATTTTACGGAATCGTCGGTGTTGTGCACGCCCTGAACTATCCCGTCACCCTCAAAGCCGTGAATGAGCTTGCGGGATTTCTCTTTTCCGTCTTTGCCGCACACGACCAGATACACGCTGTCGCCCGCGTCCGCACGCGTTTCCACGTTGTTGTAAATATCGCCGTAGGCGTGGCGGGCGAGCACTATGGGCTTTTTCCAGCCGGGCAGATAGGGGGAAATTCCGTCAACCAACACGGGCGCGCGGAATACGGTGCCGTCGAGTATGCGCCGTATGGTGCCGTTTGGGCTCTTCCACATGCTCTTGAGGTTGTATTCCTCCACCCTCTGCGCGTTGGGGGTTATTGTCGCGCACTTGACGGCGACCCCCAGCCTCTTTGTTGCAAGCGCGCTTTCGGCGGTCACTTTGTCCTCCGTCCTGTCGCGCTCGGGTAGTCCCAAGTCATAGTACTCCGTCTTTAAATCGACATACGGCTCTATCAGAATTTCCTTTATCCACCGCCAGAGTACGCGCGTCATCTCATCGCCGTCCATCTCCACGAGGGGCGTTTTCATGCCGATTTTAGCCACGGTTTTATCCTCCGTTCATATCTTTTTCTGCATTTTACACTAAAATCACTTCAATTTGCAAGCGTTTGCGGGGAGATTATCTATAATCCCCGTCCTGACGCGCATTTTGCTTTCTTCTGCCTTGAAATCCTTTTCGGCCTGCTCCACGAGTTTGAGCAATACGCCGCCGAAAGAGGCGAAGCTGTCCGAAAGCAGATATTGGGAGAGCGACCCCGGCACGGTGTTTATCTCGCTGACGAATATGTCGTCGCCCCGCATTATGTAGTCGAAGCGCACTATGCCGCGCATGCCCAGCGCGCCGTACACCCTTTCCGTCTGCCCTTTGATAAAGCCGGATATATCCGGCGGGAGATCGGCGGGAAGCGCGCGCCTGCCGCCGCCCGAATATTTGTCGTCGTAGGAAAGGAGCTCCCCGCCCGCGAACACTTCCTCCACCGCGGAGGTTATTATCCTGCCGCCGTAGGTATAGACCGCGCAGTTGAATTCCCTGCGGGGAGACAAAAACTCCTCCACTATCACGCCGTCGCCGAGGGCGAACGCCGTATCCAGCGCGGATAAAAGCTCCTCTTTGCTTTCCGCTTTTTCTATGCCTATGCTCGAGCCCAAGCGGCAGGGTTTGATTATCACGGGATAGCCTATATCCGCCGCCGCGACGGCCGCGCTTTCGCTGTCGCGGACATAGGCGTATTTCGCCACCTTCACGCCGAGGCTCTGCAGCACGAGTTTTGTGTAGTACTTATCCATAAACGCCGCGCTTTCGAATATCCCAGCCGAGGCAAAGGGTATTTTGTTGAGGGCAAACAGCCCCGCAACGCCTCCCCCCTCGCCGTAGCCGCCGTGACAGCAATTGAGCGCGCAGGCGATTGTAGCCCCGCCCTTGTATTTCCCGTTCTTGCCCGAAAACGCAACGCCGCCCCGCTTTACGCCGGCGGCGTAAGCGCGCGGGATTTTTCCGCCGCGGAAGCAGGATATATCGCCTAAATTTTCCCCCGCGAGCATTTCGCCCTCCCGCGTGATATAAATGGGCAAAACGCTCTTGCCCGCCTTTTTCAATACATTGCACGTCATCGTGCCCGTGATGACGGAAACTTCGTGTTCGTTGGAATCCCCGCCGAAAATCACGGCCGCATCGTAGTGTCCGAGCATAAAAAAACACCCCCTTTAAACGTAGCTTTCTCTTGCGGAAAACCGCTTTATCGGGGGTGCAATATTCATTTTACTCTTAAAGACTCCGCCGCGTTACAGATAAATATCGGGCAGGTCGTTCAAAAACAGCACGCAGTCGCCCTTGCCGATTATATCCTTGAGCTTATCCTGCGCCTTGGCGAGAGTGGGAACTATACAAATCTTCCGCATATCCCCGCCGCCCTCTTTGTAACCGTTTTGCACGGCGGTCACCAGCGTCTCGCCCACCAATATGACGTAATCGAGCCCGACAAGCTCCTTGCCGAGCGCGGAATTTTCCTCTTCCTCGAGAATGCCGAGCTCCACCAGCCCCGGGGTCACGACGATTTTTTTGCCGCCGAAGGAGCGGAGAACGCCCAGCGCGGCCCGCGCGCCCGAGGTGTTGGAGTTGTACCCGTCGTCGAGGATGTTCACGCCGTTGCTCCGGATGAGTTGCAGCCTGTGTTCGGTGAAATCCAGCTCCGGGATAATTGCGCAAATATCTTCCGCGGAAACGCCCATTTCATAGGCTATGGCGGCGCTTATGCCGATATTGAAGGCGTTGTGCGCGCCGAGCAGGCGGCTCTTCAAATTATATTTCTTGCCGCCCAAAGTAAGCGTAAAGGATGTGCCCGTGCAGTCCGCAACGACGTCGGAAACGCAGTCGCACTTTTGCTTGGGGCCCACGGTTTGCGCGAAATAATCGTAGCAATCGGCGGCTATAAAGCACATCTGCGAAGTAGCCGCAATTATTTCACCCTTTGTCTTTATTATGTTGCCGAGCGTTTTGAAGCTTTCGAGGTGCTGGGGGCATATCCCCGTTATCGCGGAGTAATCGGGCGGGCATAGGGCGCACAGCTCTTCAATGTCGCCCACGTTGCGCGCGCCCATCTCGGCGATAAAGACGTCGTACGAGGAAAAATCACCGCCGTTTATGCACTTGGCTATGCCGAGCGGCGTGTTGTATGAGGCGGGCGTGGCGAGCACTTTGTACTTCGCCCCCAAAAGGGCGGCGAGCATGTTTTTAACGCTCGTCTTTCCGTAACTGCCCGTAACCGCCACGATTTTTACGTGCGAGGCGGCCACGGCGGATTTCGCCTTTTTGATATATCCCCTGTTTTTGGGGACTTCGTAGCAAAGCGTGATGAGGTTTGCAAGGCTTACAAGCGGATAGACAAGCGGGCAGAACAGACCCAGCGCGCAGTATTTGAGGCAGGAAAACAGGGGTTGGCCCCAACAGTAATCGGCAAAATTGAGAAGAGTCGCCGCCAGATAGACGAGCACGGCGCACACCAAAAACAGCACGACGAGAAGCCGCTTGAAGCGCGGCGTAGCAGTCGCGGGGCTTTTAAGCGCGTATTTCGCGTCCGAATAGATATACAGCGAAAAGAAAATCACATAAGCGCACAGCCCTATCAAAGCGGCCCACTTGCCCGCAAAGTAAAAGCAGAGCGAGATGACCGCGCACGCCAAAATACTCGCGAAAGCGAGAAGATCAAGGCGCGTCTGCGCGAGGTTTTTCTTGCGGCGCAACCAGCCGAAAAGCCTGCCGTTTTTGTATCCGCAGGCCTGCAACATGCCGACGGGCTTGAGACATACGGCCGTCAGAAACGCGGCGAACGCAAGCGCGATGAGCGCACATTCCACCGTCTTTGGTACGGAAATGAAAATCCCCATTTTATCCTCTTTCCCCGCAAGTTGCCCCGCGGGCTTTGATACTCTTTGAAAAATCCCGAAGCTCCCCACGGCCGGATGTCAGCCGCCTAAAAAGGAGAGCATTATTTTGTTGAACTCCTCCGCATGCTCGCAAAAGCAGAAGTGCCCGCCGTCGATAATCGCCAGGCGGCTTCCCGCTATGCAGGAGTTGAATATCTCCCCCTCTTCGGAGGGCGGGGTCACCCCGTCGCTGCGGCCGTAGACGAGAAGGGTGGGCAGTGAGACTTTGCGCGCGCAGTCGCGCAGATCCTCGTTGACTATGAGCTTGTAACTCTCCCTTTCGACGGGCGAAAGAGAGCGGTATTCCTCGCTTCCGAAGTGCCTTTCTGCAAAGCGCGGAAAGAGTTTTTTTACCCGCCTGTACGCCTTTACCCGCCGCATATATCGGGGGGAACGGGGTTTTACGACGCCCGCGCCGCCGCAGATTACAAGCTTGCCGAACTCCCCTGCCGGCCGCCCGCACAGGTATTTGAACGCCACCCGCGCGCCGAAGGAATGGGCTATTATGTGCGGCCTTTCAAGGCCCTCCGCCTTGATGAATTTATCCAGCCATTCTGCGTAATCGCCGACCGACCACGGCCTTTTTAAAGGCGCGCTTGAGCCGAACCCCGGCATATCGGGTGCGACCGCGCGGTAGCCGTTTTGCTCCAGAGCCTTTATCTGATAGTAGAAACTTTGCGCGCACGATTTGTATCCGTGCAGAAGGAGAGTATTCTTCCCCTCTCCGCGCGCGATAACGCCGCAATAATTTCCGTCAATGAAAATGAATTTATACCCCCAACGGCTTTATTGCGATTGCCCTTTGCCCGCCTTAAAGCGACTTTACCATTACGAGGCAATCCTCGCCGTCAAAGTAGTAACGCGTGCGCGCATACGCGCCGACAAAGCCGCACTTCAAATACATGCTCATCGCGGGCGCATTGGAAACGCGCACCTCGAGGTACGTTTTCTCCGCGCCGCGCGCTTTCGCCTCCGAAAGCAGTCCTTCAACGATGGCCGTGCCCACGCCGCTTCGCCTGAAATTTTCGGAGACCGCAACGTTTTCGAGGTCGGAAGAATCCGCCGCGCAGGTGATACAGCCGTAGCCTATTATCTCCCCGCCGTCCTCGGCGACGAGGCCGAAACTCGCGTTGCTTTCAAACGCCGACACGAGGGTGTGATAACTCCACGCTTCGGCGGCGAAACACTCCTTTTCTATGCCCGACACGGAGAGAATATCTTCGAATTTCCACTTGCGGATATTCATATCTTGCCCTCCTTGGCCTCGAGCTCTTCCTCGGCCTGCGATTTTTTGACATACAGGGCCGTCAAAAAGCCCTCGCGCCCCATGTCAAGGCAGTAGTGCGAGATCGCGGGGAGGAGACATTCCCCCGCGCAAAGGCGGGTATAGCCCGGCAAAGACAGCTCTTCAAACCCGTAAACGGGGCGGTTTAACGCGAGGAGCTCCCCGCAGGACAAAAAGCGCGGGGATATGTCGCACGCACCCGCTTGGGTCTATCCCGCGGCATAGAAATTGCCGTGTCCTGCGTCTATAGCCACGGCAAACGGACAATCGCTTTTAACATTATATGAGAGCATCTCAAACGCGGTTACGCCCGCCGCCCGCTTGCCGAGCGCCATGGCAAAGCCCTTGACGCAGGAAATGCCTATGCGTATGCCCGTAAAGGAGCCTGGGCCCGTCACCGCCGCGAAAAAATCGCACTCCGCGGGGGACAGAGAGGCGCGCGAAAGCACGCGGTCTATCTCATCTTGCAAGATCACGGAGTGGTTGAGCGCGCAATCGGGGATAAAGCTCCTTTCCGCCTTCCCGTCCTTTACCGCGACGACGGTGAGATAGCGCGAGGAAGTGTCCACGGCGAGGAAGTTACTCACAGATTATCTCCCTGTTCGCGCACGATATGCGCTTTATCGTCACCTTTTTGCACCCTTCGGGGAGAGCGTCTTTGATATTTTCCGCCCATTCTATCAGGCATATGCCCTCGCCGCCGAAATAATCGGTCAGCCCGAGGGCGCGCGCCGCGTCCCCGCTTGCAAGCCTGTAACAATCGTAATGATAAAGCTTGCCGCCGTAGTCGTTCATGTAGGCGTATGTGGGGCTGGTTATCTCCTCTTCTATCCCGAGGCCTTGGGCGACGCCCTTTGCGAATACCGTCTTGCCGGCGCCCATTTCACCTTCCAAAAGCACCACGTCGCCCGCTTTCAGCGAACGCGCATATTCCTTTGCAAATTGTATCGTAGCGTCCTCGCTACCCGTTAAAAAAATTGCCATACGGGTACATTATACACCCGCACGGCAATTATTGCAATTATTCGCACCTTATTTTATGCGCGCTCAGGACAAGAAATATCTCAAAAGCACGCCCCCGACCAACAATGCGAGCGCAACCGCCGCAACGCACGCGATGACAATTACGCGCTTTTTGTCCTGCTTGGGCTCTTCCCCTTCACCCTTTTCAACGGGCGAAAGGCGGCTCCCCAGCCTGTTTATAAGCCGCGAGACGTGCTTGTAAACGGGCAACGTAACGGCTATCGCGATGAGGCACCTCATTGCGTTGAAGGGCAAAACCGAGCACCACAGATAGAATGTGAAAAAGGTTTCCACCGTGCAACCCACGCCGAATATCGCCTGCATCGTGCCGACGAGGGGCTCCCAGCTGCCGTGGAAGAAGAGTTGCTTGTAGAAGGGAACGAGCACCAGCCAATTCGCAAGCACGCTCAACGCCACAGAGCAAACCGTTCCCAAACCCATCGCCGCGAGCGCGCCCTTGAAAGTACGGCGTTTTTCATAGACGATGCCCGCCGGCACGACAAACGCCAATCCCACCAAAAGATCGGCAAGTTCCCCGACGAATACGGTGGACGTCCCCTTGATTATCAGCTTGATGAGCACCTTCACAAACACGATTATCCCGCCCGAAAGCGGGCCGAGCGCGAACGTGCCTATCAGCGCGGGGATATCAGAAAAGTTCAGCTCCAGCCACGAGGGAAAGGCCGCCGCTATCGGGAAGCCGAAAGCATACAGCACGCCCGCGAGGGTGGAGAACATGGCAATCACCGCGATACGCGTAGCCGAAAAGTAATTCTTGTTGGCTTTTTCCATAAAAACTCCCTTTAAAGATATTCCCCGGAAAACAAAAACTCCCCGCAAATTGGGGAGCCTGTCTTTTTTGAAACGTGCGCAAAATACGCAGTCATTCTTTTATCATCCGGACTATACCGTCGGCCGCGGAATTTCGCCGCGTCGGGAGGGCATGCGCCCTCTTAGTGGACTGTAACCACCGGTGGGGAATTGCACCCCGCCCCAAAGAATAACTTTATTTATTTTTCTACATTATATATTTTGCCTGCGCATATGTCAAGCGCACGAAGCAAATTATTTCCCGGAACATCCGGTTGACTGAACGGATCCGCCCGGAATTTTACCCCCCCCTGCGGCAAAGCGCGGGGCGTTATGGTCTGAAAATATCCAGCTGTACGGGCAATCCGCCCGATATATCCGCGCAAGGCGGCGCGCCGAGAGCGATAAGACGGGGTACGCCCTCCGGGTCGAGCGGCAACGCCCGTCCGCTCTCTATATAATCGGCGTTGAGGCCGAACAATTTCTCGCCCGCGTCTCCTTGGGAAAACATTGCGTAGCGCGGCAGGGAGAGTTTGCCCGCATACTCCATTGCGTGCCGCGATCCGCTTCCCCCTCGCCCGACGGAAAAGCTGGCGATAAGCGCCACGGCCTTAGAAAAGAGCGCCTGCAATCTGTCGCGCTGGATAAATCTTGTCACGGCCTCCCGCTTGCTTTCCGCCTCGTCTATGTATTCCGTCACGAGCAATCCGCCGCCGCACGCGATTTTTTCCGCCTGTCCGCGGTTGCATGCGGGGTAGATGTTCGAAAGCGGCCCGGGGAGAATAGCCACCGTCTTGCCGCCCGCATCCAGACAGGTTGAGTGCGCGCGGCTGTCGCAACCTATCGCGAGGCCGCTGACAATATTCATGCCCCCTCCCGTAAGCGCGGCCACTATCTCTTCCTCGCGCTCCTCGATTTCCGGCGTGGGCGAGGTGGTGCCTATGACCGCCACGTTGTCCGCGGCGTCTTTTATGAGCGCTATGTCGCCGCGATAGAAAAGTATAAAGGGAATATCCCCCCGCGCACGCGCGTTAATCGAAGGGAAGTCGCCGTCGAACGCGCAAGTCACGTTGATTTCCGTTGGATAATCCAACAGTCTGTTTTTTTCCCTTTCCAGCCTTTCGGGGACGTTCCCGTCCTCACCGAGGGCGCGCATGACGTCCTCCGGCGTGCGGCACAGCCGCCAGAACTGCGAGGCGAAGCGTATATGGCGCGACGTGCAGAGAGCCATTACATATAGCGATATTTCGGAAAATTTCATAACTCACACCCCGCCCAAAAAGCGCAAAATATTTGCCGCAAAGGGAAATTTTTTGCGGCAGACCCCGCAATATGCCCCCGCCAACGCGCAAAATCCAAAAAATAAGCGCGCGGGAAAGCATAGAAAAACCCCGCACCGGTCAATGCGGGGGAAATCTTATTTGCTTATAAACAACACGCCCAACGTGTTCCTGCCGCAGTGGCTGGTGACTATACTGCCCGCCACCGTCTCTATCACCTCATCGAAAACGAAGGTCTCCGCAACGCACTTTTTCGCGAGGTCCACCAGCTCCTTATCCGCAGTGCTGTGGGTTATGAAACAGCGCGTTTTATCGTAATCGGGGAAGCTCTCCTTCAAGTCCGCGATATAATTTTTTATGCACCTTTCCATGTTGCCCATATACTTCTTTTTGGCTATGAGCTGGCCCTCCGCGTTTTCCGAGATCATGGGGTGAAGCTTCAACACCTTTGCCCCTATCAGCGCGGCGAGGGAACACCTGCCGCCCTTGTGAAGATAATCAAGCGCGTCGGGCACAAACGACGTGTTGACGAGGGGACGGAGCGCGTTTACCTTCTTTACTATCTCATCCGCGGCCATGCCCTCCGAGGCGAAATCGCACACCTTGAGCACGAGCAACCCCTGCCCTGTGGAGAGCGCGTGGCTGTCTATAACCTTTACCTTACCGCCGAACTTTTCCGCCGCCTTGCAAGCCGCGTTGTGCGACGACGACGCGAGCGAGGAAATGTTGACGTGTATGAGGAAATCGAAGCCCTCTATATTCTTTTTGAAGAACTCTTCGTATTCGTCCGCGCTTCCCGCCGCCGTCTTGGGAAGCTCCCCAGTCTTTGCGACGTAATCGAAAATGTCCTGCGGGACGATGTCCGTACCGTCCTTGTAAAACTTTTCGCCGAGGACGACTGAAAGGGGGAAAATGCCTATATTGTATTTTGCGACGAGCTCATCGCCCAAATCGCAGGTGGAATCGGAAGTAACCTTGATTTTCATAAAATCACCTCTTTTATATGATTTTACCATACATCGGGAGATTTTACAAATGATTACGCCAACTTTACTCCAAATTATCTTCCTCCCGGCCCGAAACGCCCGATTTTGCCTTTATTACGGAGAACACGACGCCCAAGGCCGCGTCGATGAACGAGGCTACGAGGAACACTATCCACGACGGGTGCCATATCCCCCAAACGCAACCTACGGTGACGTAGATCACAGCCGCAAGCAGCATCACCGCAAAGCTCAAAGCGTGCTACAACGCGTCGTAATATTTTGCCTTTTTGTGCGCCTCTCCTCTCGTTGCGCCCGCGCCGCCCTGCCCGACGTCTCCTCGCAAAAGGCTATCCAGATTCACGCCGAACATATCGCACAGCGCGATAAGCTTCTCCGTCTCTGGGAAGGCCTCGCCCGTCTCCCACTTGGATACGGACTGACGGGATACGTCGAGCTTTTCCGCAAGCTCTTCCTGCGTCAGGCCGTCGCGCTTCCTAAGATACTGCATGTTTTCCGCAAATGACATACTCTACCTCCTTTCATTGCCCCTTGATTTTACCGCGCGCCGGAAAAGAAAACCACCCATTTTGGCTTGCTTTTGCGCAACTTTGGGTTGCGAAGGGCAAAAAGGGGCGGATCTCTGCCGAAATCCGCCCAAAAAGACTAATTTACCGCACGCAGTCCGCATACAGGGGGAAGCGGGCGCAGAGCGCAGCCACCTCCTCCTTCACATAGCCGAACGCGTCCTCTTTTTCGTCTATTATCTTTGCGATGAGGCGGGCGATGAGCCTTGCCTCTTCCTCCTTCATTCCCCTGCTTGTCATCGCGGGTGTGCCTATCCTTATACCGCTCGTGACGAAGGGCTTTTGCGTATCGAAGGGTATTGCGTTTTTGTTTACGGTTATGTTGACCTCATCCAGCATTTTCTCAAGCTCCTTGCCCGTCATGCCCTTGTCCGTGAGGTCCAGCAAAATGAGGTGATTGTCCGTGCCGCCGGATACCATCTTCACGCCTTGCTTATCAAACTCCCCGGCCATAGCCGCCGCGTTTTTGACTATCTGCTTCTGATAATCCTTGAACTCCGGGGAAAGCGCTTCCTTAAAAGCCACCGCCTTTGCCGCGATTATGTGCATTAAGGGGCCGCCCTGTACGCCCGGGAACACCGCTTTATCTATAATTTTGCCGTACTCTTCCCTGCACATTATGACTCCGCCGCGGGGGCCGCGCAAAGTCTTGTGCGTAGTCGTCGTCACAAAGTCGGCATAGGGCACGGGCGAGGGGTGCTCCCCCGCCGCGACGAGGCCAGCGATATGGGCTATATCCACCATCATATACGCGCCCACCTTGTCGCAAATTTCCCTTATGCGCTTGAAATCTATAACGCGGGGATATGCGCTCGCGCCCGAAACTATCATCTTGGGCTTACACGCGAGGGCGATTTTCTCCATCTCGTCATAGTCGATGAGCTGTGTATCTTCACGCACGCCGTAGGGCACGATATTGAAGTACTTGCCCGAGATATTGACGGGCGAGCCGTGGGAAAGATGTCCGCCGTGGGCGAGATTCATGCCCATCACAGTGTCGCCCGGCTGCAATACGGCGAAGAACACCGCGAGGTTCGCGCTCGCGCCCGAATGGGGCTGGACGTTGCAGTACTCGCACCCGAAGAGCTGTTTTACCCGCTCTCTCGCCAGATCCTCGGCGATATCGACGAATTGACAGCCGCCGTAGTACCTGTGCGCGGGATAGCCCTCGGCATATTTGTTGGTGAGGTGGCTCCCGGCCGCCGCCATGACCGCCGGCGACACGAAATTTTCGCTGGCGATAAGCTCTATATTGCCCTGCTGGCGTTTAAGCTCCAGCCGCAATGCTTCGGCTATTTCGGGGTCGGTCTGTTCAATAAGAGAAATATCAATCATAATGCGCTCCGTTTATAATAATTTTAATCTATTTTAGCACACTTTCCGCCCATATTCAAGGCTTTGGGGGAGAAATTATCCTGCTTTGGAAAAATAAGCGCGGCGGAGGGAAACTTTTCCCTCCGCCGCGCTTGACGGCCTGTTTTTTACAGCGACTTGCCGAAAAACTCTTCGGCTTCGCTCTGCGGCATAAAGCCGAGAGATTTGTCCGCCATTTCCCCGCCTTTGAATACCCCCACGAGCGGTATGCTCATTATCCCGTACCTCGCCGCGAGGGGGAAATTTTCGTCTATGTTCACCTTGACGAAGACCGCCTTGTCCGCGAAAATTTCACTGCACTTGTCCATCACGGGCGAAAGCATCTTGCACGGCCCGCACCAATCGGCAAAGAAATCGCACACGACGGTCTTTTCGCCCTTCAACAATTCGTCAAACCTTTCGGCGTCTATCTTTTCAACCATAACAGCCTCCCTTATCCTACGCTATTTATTATCCCTCAGATAGGAGGGAATATTCCCGACCCGACCTGTTCGCTCTCGCCCGTGGACATACGCTTTATCGCGCACTCCCCGTTTGCGAGCTCGTTTTCCCCGATGACGGCGACGTACTTCGCGCCTATCTTGTCGGCGAATTTCAGCTGTGCCTTGACGGAGCGCGCCATCTTGTCGCACTCGGCGCATATGCCCTGCGCCCTCAGCTCCCCGGCTATGCGGAAAGCCTTCAAGCGGGAGGCCTCGTCCATGCCGGCGATATAAATATCCGGCGTTCCCGCGGGCGGAATCTCAATGCCCGTGTTTTCCATTAAGAGCAACAGCCTTTCAAGCCCCGCGGCAAAGCCTATCGCGGGCGTTTTCGCGCCGCCGAGCTCCTCTATGAGGTTATCGTATCTGCCCCCTCCGCACACCGTTCCCTGCGCGCCTATGGAGGTGGAGACAAACTCGAAAACCGTGCGCGTGTAATAGTCCAAACCCCGTACTATGTCGGGATTAACGGTGTATTTTATGCCGAGAGCGCCCAAAAGCGACTTGACCTTTTCAAAGTGCGCGCGGCAGTCGGGGCAGAGGTGGTCCAATATCTTGGGCGCGCCGGCGCAAATTGCCTTGCAGGCCTCTTCCTTGCAATCGAGCATTCTGAGCGGGTTCTTATCGAACCTTTCTTTGCAGGTGGGGCACATCTCTCCCAAGCGGGGCGCGAAATACTCTTTAAGCGCCTTGTTGTACTCCGCGCGGCAGCTTCCGCAGCCTATGGAATTTATCTCCAGCGCGACGTCCTTTATGCCCAGCCTGTCCAAAAAGAGCGAGGCGGCCGAAATAACTTCCGCGTCCGCTTCGGGCTCCGCGGAGCCGAAAACCTCTATTCCGAATTGGTGGAACTCCCTCAGCCTGCCCGCCTGCGGCCTCTCGTAGCGGTAGCACGGCGCAATGTAAAAGGCCTTGAGCGGCAACGGTGAGTTCGCCAGCCCGTTTTCTATGAACAGCCGCACCGCGCCCGCCGTGCCCTCCGGCTTTAAAGTAACGGACCTGCCGCCCTTGTCCTCGAAGGTGTACATCTCCTTGGTCACGACGTCCGTCGTCTCGCCCACGCCGCGGGCAAAAAGTTCCGTATGCTCGAACACGGGCGTGCGTATCTCCTTTATGTTAAACTCCCGCGCAATTCCTCGCGCGGCGTTTTCCACATATTGCCATTTATATGAGTCCTGCGGGAGCACATCTTTCGTGCCCTTGGGTACGCTTATCATAAATTCCTCTGCCTTTTACAGTATATATTTTCTCATGTCGCGGTTTGCGGTGAAGTTCTTGAGGTGCTCGTCCACATACGCGGCGTTGACTTCCACGGGTATGACGGGATAATCGTTGCCGCCGGCCTCGTAGGATATGTCCCCGAGGAGGTATTCCATTACGGTGTGGAGCCTGCGCGCGCCTATGTCCTCCGACGTGTTGTTCATATCCACCGATATTTCGGCGATGCGCTCTATCGCGTCGGGGGTGAAGTGCAAATCTATGTTGTCCACGCCGAGAAGCGCGGCGTATTGCATGGTTATGGCGTTTTGCGGCTGGGTGAGGATCTTGACGAAATCCTCCTTTTTGAGACTCTGCAATTCCACCTGTATGGGGAATCTGCCCTGAAGCTCGGGAATGAGGTCCTCCACCTTGGATACGTGAAACGCGCCCGCCGCGATAAACAGAATGTAATCGGTGCGGATGGGGCCGTATTTGGTCATCACCGTGCACCCCTCTACTATCGGTAGAATGTCGCGCTGTACGCCCTCGCGCGAAACGTCCGCGCCCTGGTTGCCCTTGCCCGCTATCTTGTCTATTTCGTCTATGAAGATTATGCCGTCGTTTTCCGCGCGCCTTATCGCCTCGGTGTTTACCGCGTCGTTGTCTATGAGCTTATCCGCCTCTTCGGCAATTATGAGGTTTTTGGCCTCTTTGACGCTGAGACGGCGCTTTTTCTTCTTGTTTACGCCCAATCCGTTGAAGATAGAGCCTAAATCTATCGCCGCGCCCTGGCCGGGAGTAAGCTCCAGCGGCTTGGGGTTGTCCGCGACCTCTATCTCTATCATCGTATTGTCGTATTTGCCCTCGTGAATGGCGTCCACTATGTTCTGCTCGAACACTTCCTTGGAGAACTCTCCCCTCTCCTCTTTGAGATTCTCGGCGAGAACTTTGGCTATCCTGCGCTCCGCAACGGCAGTTGCCCTGTAGCTCACTTCCTGCGTCTTTTCCTCTTTGACGAGGCGGATGGCGCAGTCCGCGAGGTCGCGCACCATCGACTCCACGTCGCGGCCGACGTAGCCCACCTCGGTGTACTTCGTCGCCTCCACCTTCAAAAACGGGGCCTTGACCAGCTTTGCGAGCCTCCTCGCGATCTCCGTCTTGCCCACGCCCGTGGGGCCCTTCATTATGATGTTTTTGGGCGTGACTTCGTCCTGAAGCTCGGGCGAAAGGCGGGAGCGGCGGTAGCGGTTGCGGAGGGCTATCGCCACGGCCTTTTTCGCCTCGTCCTGCCCGATTATATATTTATTCAATTCATGTACTATCTGTTTAGGCGTCATATCCATAATTAAATCTCCCCCGGCGCGAATGCCGTAAAGCTCAAATGCTCTCCACCTTTATATTGTCGTTGGTGAAAACGCATATCTCGCTCGCAATTTTGAGGGCCTTGTATGCGATCTCTTCGGCCGGGTAATCGGTGTTCTGCACGAGCGCCCTCGCCGCCGCGAGCGCGTAGTTGCCGCCGCTTCCTATCGCCGCTATGCCGTCGTCGGGCTCTATCACCTCGCCCGTGCCGGAAACTATCAGCATGCTTTCGCCGTCCGCCACTATCATCATGGCCTCAAGCTTTCTGCCCATTTTGTCGTCCCGCCACAGCTCCGCAAGTTCCACGGCGGAGCGCATCAGATTGCCCGAATATTTATTGAGCATGCCCTCGAATTTTTCGCTGAGGGAAAAGGCGTCCGAAACCGAACCCGCAAAGCCCAGGACGACTTTGCCGCCGAAAATGCGCCTTACCTTTGTCGCGCCGCTCTTGAAAATAACGCTCTCGCCCATGGTGACCTGTCCGTCGCCCGCGATAGCCGTTTTGCCGTTCCTCTTTACTCCGCAAATGGTGGTTGCGTGAAATTCCACTGCCATAATACGATCCCCTCGGCGCGCCGCATTTTTGCCCTTTGCGCGCCCTTTAAACCTTTTACGCACGCTTTTTTAAAGCGCCGCCGTTAAATATATAAACACTTTGCGCACGCATTTAAACCGCACGCCGCCATTTATCGCCCTATTTGCCCGACAAACCCGTCTATGCTTTTAAGCGCCCTCTCCGCAAGTCGGGTATATCTTTGCTTTTTATCCCTTATCCTTTCGCCCAAAGCGGGAAGTATCCCGAAGTTGGCGTTCATGGGCTGGAAATTATCCGCAGACCCCGCAATATGCGCCGATAAAGCCCCGCACACCGTATCCGCGGGAGGAATAACTACTTGCCTGTTTTCCAGCTTTGCCGCCATATGCACGGCGCACAGAAGTCCGCTTGCCGCGCTCTCCACATATCCCTCTACGCCCGTCATCTGGCCTGCGAAAAAAACCAGCGGCTCGCCCTTCAAAGAAAAATCGGCGTTGAGGCAATCGGGTGAATTTATGTACGTGTTGCGGTGCATGACCCCGTAGCGCGCGAACTCCGCATGAGCGAGGGCGGGTATCATGGAAAATACCCTCTTCTGCTCCGGAAAGCGCAAATTGGTCTGACAGCCGACGAGGTTATACGCCGTGCCGGCGGCGTTTTCCTTGCGCAGTTGGAGCACAGCGTAAAACTTATTTCCCTCTTTATCTTTGAGCCCCACGGGTTTGAACGGGCCGAAGCGCAGCGTCTCCGCTCCCCTTCCCGCCATGACCTCAACGGGCATGCAACCTTCGAATATCTCTCTCTTTTCGAAGTCGTGCAAAACGACCTTTTCGGCGGATATAAGCGCGTCAACGAAGGCTTCGTACTCCTCTTTGTCCATGGGGCAATTGAGGTAATCGTCGCCGCCCCGCCCGTATCTGTCGCCGAAGAACGCGCGCTCCATATCCACGCTGTCGCGCAAAACTATGGGCGCGGACGCGTCGTAAAAGTGCAGGGGCGCGCCCGTTTTTTCCTCTATCGCGCGGCTCAGCTTGTCCGATGTCAGCGGCCCCGTGGCTATTATGCAGGGGGCGGGGGGAATTTCTCCTACTTCGCCGCACATACAGCGTATGTTTTTATGCCTTTTGACGCTTTTTGTCATGAACGCGGAAAATTTTTGCCTGTCCACGGCGAGCGCGCCGCCCGCGGGTATTGCGGAATACTCCGCCGCACGCATGACGAGCGACCCTATCCGCCGCATTTCCTCTTTCAACAGCCCGCACGCGTTTGTGTACGGGTCCGCGCCCTTTAAAGAGTTGGAACACACGAGCTCGCCGTAATCCCCGCTCTTGTGGGCGGGCGTGAGCTTTTCGGGCTTCATATCCCAAAGCTCCACCCCGAATCCGCGCTCCGCGAGATAATACGCCGCCTCGCACCCCGCGAGGCCCGCGCCGATTATTTTAATCATCTTCGCCGCCCGCGTCCGGCGCGACATATCCGCACTTTTTGTCGGAACATTCCACTCTCTTTCCCCGCCTTACGAGGAATTTCCCGCACTTGGGGCACTTGCCGCCCGTGGGGATATCCCAGCTCAAGAATTTACATTCGGGGTAGCCCGTACAGCCGTAATAAATTTTGCCGCTCTTTGAGGACATCCTGCGCATGGGCTTGCCGCACTCCGGGCACTTGCCCTCCGTCCTCTCGCCCGCGCGCGCGTTTCCGTCAGGCTTGCTCGCCGGCTGCTTAGCCCCGCAGGACGCACATTCCGTATAATCGCCGTACTTCCCCTTTTTGACGAGGAGCACGCCGCCGCACGAGGGGCATTTTTTGTCCGAAATTTTTACGTCGATAGGCAATATCGCGGAGCACACCGGGTAGTTGGGGCAGGCGAGAAATTTCCCGTACTTGCCGCTCTTCACCACCATATTCGCGCCGCATTTGGGACAGGGGATCTCCGATATTTCCGCCTCGCTCTCGCTTATTATGTTGGAGCATTTGGGATAATTGGAGCAGGCGAGGTACTTCCCGTACTTGCCCGTGCGCCTTATCATGGGGCTTCCGCATTTGGAGCAGACGACGTCCGTCTCTTCGTCGCCGTCGCACGCCGCGACTCGCAACTTTTCGGCAAAGTTGGGGTAAAATCCCGCGATAATGGAGTGCCAATCCACGCCGCCTTCCTCTATTTTATCGAGGTCCTCTTCCATTTTCGCCGTAAATCCGACGTCCATTATGTCGCCGAAATAGTGCACAAGCATGTCGGTTATCTTGTACGCCACGGGCGTGGGCTTCATGTATTTGCCGTCCTTTTCCACGTACTTGCGCTTTGTGAGGAGGGAAATTATGGATGCGTACGTAGAAGGTCTGCCTATCCCCTTTTCGTCCATGGTCTTGACCAGCGACGCGTCCGTGTATCTGAAAGGCGGGCGGGTGAATTTCTGCTCCGACGCGAGGGAGATGAGTCTGAGCGCGTCGCCCTCGTTTACGGGGGGCAGAAGCTTGCCGCCCTCGTCCTCTTCCTCCTCGCCGCCGGACGACTGCTGGTATGCCGCGGTGAAGCCCGCAAACAGCATGGCCTTGCCGCTCGCCTTGAACACGTAGCCCGCGCTTTCCGCCTCAATCTGCATCGCGCTGTAACGCGCTTCCGCCATCTGAGAGGCGATAAATCTGTCGTATATCAGCTTGTATACGTTGAAGTGCTTTTTGTCGAGGTACTGCTTCACGCTCGCGGGGGTGACGGACAGATCTATCGGGCGGATGGCCTCGTGCGCGTCCTGCGCCCCCTTCTTCGTGGCGTAATAATTGGGCTTCGCAGGCACATATTCCCCGCCGTAAGTCCTTTCTATGAATTGCAACGCGTTCTGTTGCGCCTCGTGCGCGATACGCGTCGAGTCCGTCCTTATATAGGTTATGAGGGCGATGTGATCCCCGCCCACGTCCATGCCTTCGTACAGGTGCTGGGCAACCATCATAGTCTCCGGCGAGGACATCCCGAACTTGTTGGAAGCGTCCTGCTGGAGCGAAGATGTGGTAAAGGGAGCGGGCGCGTGTTGCTTTGTCTCCCCGCTCTTGACTTTTGTCACGACGAATTGCCCGCCCTTTATCCTTTCCGCGACCTTTTCCGCCTGCGCGCCGTCTATGGATGAGCCGCTCTTTTGAAGCTGGTAGACGGCCTTGAAGGGCGCGTACTTGCCCGCCGCGTCCGTAAGGTTTGCGGTGAAGGTGTAATATTCTTCGGGCTTGAACGCCGTAATCTCCCTCTCCCTGTCAACTATCAGGCGGAGCGCGACGGACTGCACCCTTCCCGCGGAAAGGCCGTCCTGGATGCGGTTGTTGAGAAGGGGGGAAAGCTTGTAGCCCACCAATCTGTCAAGCACCCTGCGCGCCTGCTGCGCGTCCACGAGGTTGTAATCTATCTTTCTCGGATTTTTCAGCGCGTTTATGACGGCCGAGGGGGAAATTTCGTTGAACTCCACCCTGTTGAGACCGTTTTCGTCCATGCCGAGGACGGTCTGCAAATGCCAGCTTATGGCCTCTCCCTCGCGGTCGGGGTCGGTTGCGAGGTACACCCTGTCCGCCCTCTTCGCCTCTTCCGAAAGGCGGCGTATAACATCTTTCTTGCTGGGGGTGATTTCATACCTCGGCTCGAAATTTTCGCTTATCTTCACGCCGAGGGTGCGCTCCGGCAGATCGCGCACGTGCCCGCCCGACGCGTCCACGCGGAATTTGCCCTTTAAATACTTGGAAATTGTCTTTGCCTTGGAAGGCGATTCCACTATAATGAGATCCATATTTACCAAACCTTTGCGGGTAGCCCCGCATAACTCGATTTACGATTTATTAAATTGCTCCGGCTTTACCGCATTGCGCGGCGTTTTATATGGCCGAATATTTATTGCCGCCCGATCTAATCAGCAGCCCTTTTATCTCCAGCATGGCGCACACGGCGGATATTTCCGCCACGCTCATGCCCGTTATCTTCGCCAAATTTTCGGCGTGGGTCTCCCCGTTTTGGCGGAGGGCGTCCATTATCGCCCGCTCTTCCGGAGCGAGCTCTTCCTCTTTTTCACCGCCCACGCTTTCAACGCCCAGGACGGAGAAGATATCTTCCACCCTGTCGCAAAGGTACGCGCCGCTCTTTATCAGATTATTGCACCCCTCGCCCGAGGCTATGCCTATGCCGTAGGGGAAGGCGAACACGTCTTTGCCGTATTCCGCCGCATAACCCGCCGTGGACAGCGCGCCGCCCTTTATGCCCGCGGAGACAACCAGCACGCCATCGCTTATCGCCGCAAGCACGCGGTTTCTCAGCGGGAACATATATTGCTGTGCGGGTATTCCCGGGGGAAATTCGCTGACCGACAGTCCCTTTTCTTCCACCCTTTTGAGGGTCGCGCCCGGGTTCGCGTGGCCGCACGGCAACACGCAAATGACTTTGCCGGAGGATAGCGCGCCCATTGCGGCGGCGCTGTCCGCCCCGTCCGCGACGCCCGTGGCTATGGCGAAATGCTCCGACAGCCGCGCGCTCATGTTCTTGCACTCCTCTATGACCTGCGGCGTCGTCTTGCGGGAGCCGACCACGCAGAATATCCTCTCCCGCAAAAGCCCGGCATTTCCCCGCGCGTACAGCACGAGGGGAGACGCGTCAATGTGCCTTAGACTTTCGGGATACAGCCCGCTTTTTACGGTTATCGCCATTATGCGCTTTTTGCCGAGCGCGGCTATAACTTCCCCGCGGTAATCTTCGTCGTAAAATCTTTCCTTTATTTTATTGTAAACGGCGGGCCCGCATACCTTGGCAAGTCCCGCGGCATACCTTTCGCCCTCTTCGCCGCCTTTGAGCGACGCGAGGAGAAGCCTCTTTTGCTTGTATGTCAGCTCCCTGAAGCTGTCCGCCGTTATAATATCGGCTTCCTGCCTTTCGTAATCCATATTATTCCCCGCCGCCGCGCACGGTTATCCCAAAGCGCGAGAACGGCTTTTTACAGCACGGTGCTGTCGAAATTCCTGTAGCCCGTCGCCTCGAGGATGTGCTTGGGTTTTATCTCTTCGGACAGATCAAGATCGGCTATCGTGCGTGCGACTTTTATTATGCGCGAACGCGCCCTCGCCGAAAGGTTGAGCCTTTCGAACGCGCTCTTCAATATCCTCTCGCATTCGGGAGAGAGGCGGCAATACTCTTTTATCTGCCTCTCGCCCATGTCGGCGTTTACGTTTATTCCCTCTTCGTTCCTGAATCTCTCCCGCTGAATGGCACGCGCGCGCTCCACCCTCGCCTTGACGGCGGAACTCGGCTCTTCGGCCTTGTCGGAAGAAAGCTCTTCGTATTTTACGTTATCGACTTCGACTTGCAAATCTATTCTGTCGAGGAGCGGGCCGGATATCTTCCCCCTGTATCTCCTTATCTGCGCCGGCGTGCACGTGCACTGCTTATCCGCCGAGCCGTAGTTGCCGCAGGGGCAGGGATTCATGCTCGCGCAGAGTATGAAATCCGCAGGAAAAGTCACCGCGCCTCCCGCCCTCGTCACGGTTATTTTGCCGTCCTCGAGGGGTTGGCGCAACGCTTCGAGCGCGCTCCTCGAATACTCGGGAAGCTCGTCCATAAACAGCACGCCGCGGTGCGCTTTGGAAATTTCCCCAGCCTTTATCCTGGTATTCCCGCCGCCGCACAGCGACACGGTCGAGGCCGTATGGTGGGGCGTACGGAAGGGGCGCAGGGATATTATCCCCTCTTCGTTCAGCTCGCCCGAAACAGACCAGATTTTGGTGACTTCCAACGCCTCTTCGAACGTCATATCGGGCATAATGGTGGGGATACAGCGCGCAAGCATCGTCTTGCCCGTCCCGGGAGGGCCCGAAAGGAGTATGTTGTGCCCGCCCGCAACGGCTATTTCCAGCGCGCGCTTAGCCACAGCCTGGCCGCGCACAAGGCTTAAATCGCAGTTGTAGGACGCGCGCTTTTTCGCCGCCTCGAAAGAGCGCACCTGCACGGGCTCGCACGCTTTCGAGCCGGACAAAAACTCGTAAACTTCCCTCAGCGTCCGCAAAGCGTAAACGCTTATGCCCTCTATATAGCTCGCCTCGTTTGCGTTTGCTTCGGGCACGATGAACTTGGTATATCCCCTGTTCTTTGCCGAAATGAGCACGGGGAGAATGCCCGTGACCGCCCGCAACGCGCCGTCGAGGGCGAGCTCCCCCAACATGACGTAATCGCCGACGTCCGCGATGAGCTGTTCGCTTGCCGCAAGGAGGGAGACGGCTATGGGCAAATCGTATTGCCCGCCCTCTTTTTTGATGTCGGCCGGGGCTAAATTCACCGTGACCCTGTTGACGGGAAAGCGCAGAGAGCTGTTGCGTATCGCCGAAAAGACGCGCTCTTTGCTCTCCTTTACGGCCGTATCGGGCAATCCGACGAGGTCGTAGTTGACCGCGCCCTTGTTTATATTCAACGGGAACGCCGTCCAAACCGATAAGGGCGTAGCTGATAATTTTAGATAGCATATTTCCACCTCGGGTAAATGCTTTACCGCAAATGAAAAACCCGCCGCGCTATCGCGCAACGGGAGCTTTTTTAATCATTTGATTTCCTGTATCTTTGCCGCCTTGCCGGTGAGCCCTCTGAGGTAATACAGCTTCGCCCTTCTTACCTTGCCCTTTCTCACTACCTGTATATAGGAGATTTTGGGAGAGTGTACGGGGAAGGTCCTCTCTACGCCCACGCCGAATGAAAGACGACGGACGGTGAAACTTTCGCGCACGCCGCCGTGCTTTTTGGCGATAACCACGCCCTCGAAATTCTGTATTCTTTCCTTGGTGCCCTCGATAACTTTAAAGCCCACTTTGACCGTATCGCCTACATTGAATACGGGAACGCTTTCCTTCATTCCTTCCTTTTCGATCGCTTCAACAAGCTTGCTCATGACTTTTCCTCCATAAACCAAGTATTCATGCCCAAAGCAGAGGAATACCCGAAGTCTTTTTGATATTTTCGCGTTTGCTTTAATATATTAACAGACGATTTTACAAATTGCAACACATTTTGAGGGGTATATCGCAATTTTCACACAAATATTTTCCCCGTCCGCCCCTATACTATAATATATAGTATATATAGTGAACTCCTCACCGGCGTTATTTTTTACCCCGTTTTCCGCCGCCACCTTGCTTGGGGAACATGAAATTACCCCCCCGGCGAGAACGTAGCCCGATGGTTTGTAGAAAATTTTAAGGTCTACGAAAAATTTTCACAAAGCGCAGTCGAGGAATCCGATAATTCTTTTAGCTTAGGAATTTCCTATGTGATAAATCCCACTTGCCCTCTTCCTCTGGGGGAGGGTGTCGCGTCAGCGACAGGTGGGAGTGCTCGGTTACGGCACCTCCTCCCATCACCCGCTTCGCGGGAGCGTTCTCACACGGCGTAAGGACAACGCCGTGTGAGACTTCCTCGACTACGCGCTTTGCGCTACGCTCGGAATGACAACACTTTAAATATCGGGTTACATTTTAATCCCCTCAGT